>JAQGIN010000128.1 GCA_028291125.1 Caulobacter sp. | reverse complement strand
TGCGCGCCCGCTTCGAGACCCTGCAGGCCAGCCAGGACCTGGCCCGCCAGGAATACGAGGACAAGGTCGCCGAGATGCAGTCGGAAATCGAACGGGCCCGTTCGGAGGCCGCCCTCGCCGAGGGCGCGCTGGAATCGGCCCGCCGCGACCGCTCGCGCCTGCAGATGGCCCTGCTCGGGGCTGGCGACGAGCCGTTGATCGCCGCGAGCTAAACCGCACCGGTTAACCTTCTCCCCTTGTGGGAGAAGGTGGCCTGCGGAGCAGGTCGGATGAGGGGTCTCTCAGACCTTTCCGATGAGCGCTGTACGCGGCCGCCCCTGCCTTCGACCCTCATCCGTCGCCTACGGCGACACCCTCTCCCACAAGGGGAGAAGGAAGAGGCTAGGCCGCCTCGAACCGCAGCGGCCCGCCCCAGAACGACTCCACCAGCCCATTCTGCGGCCCCGGTTCGCCGGTGGTCAGGAAGCGGCGGCCGCCGCCCGTGCCCGGGTCGAGTTCGGGATGGCGTTGCAAGTACAGCTCCAGGGAGTCCGCCGTGGCCTGCGGCTGATGGATCAGCGGCGTGCCGGCCGGCAGGGCGGCGCGGAACATGTCGGCGACGATCTCGTAATGGGTGCAGCCGAGGATGGCGCGGTCGGGATAGCGGCCGATCCGGGTCTTCAGCGCCTCGACATGGGTCTCGACCACCTTGGCCAGGTCGACCGGGCCAGCGTCGGCCTCGATCATCGGGACCAGTTCCGGACAGGCCTCGGAGAACACCGCCAGGTCCTGCTTGCGCTTGTCGATCTCGATCTCATAGACCCGCGAGCGCGTCGTCGCCGGGGTGGAGAACACGCCCAGCACGTCCAGCGCCTCGACCTTCTCGCCGCGCCGTTCGGCCTCGTGCTCCCAGGGCAGGCCGGTGGCCGCCTCGATGGTCGGGACGATGATGCCCAGCACGTTGATCGGCCGGCCCAGGCTGGCCCGATAGCCGGGCAGCCAGGTCTGCTGCAGGCGGCGCAGGGCGATGGCCGAGGCGGTGTTGCAGGCCAGGACCACCAGGCCCACCCCGGCGGCGAACAGCCGCTGGCAGCCGGCCCGGGTCAGGTCGACGATCTCCTCGCCCGCCCGCCCGCCATAGGGGGCGTTGGCCTGGTCGGCCAGATAGATGAAATCCGCCTGCGGGAGGCGTTGCACGAGGGCGCGGTGGACCGTCAGGCCGCCCACGCCGGAATCGAAGACGCCGATGGACATCTCCTGGCTTTAACGCGCCGCCGCGCCGCGGTCCACGGCGTCGGCGAGGTTACAGTCCTGTCATGTGACGGGCGGGCGGGCGTACCCTAGGGTCGCGGCCAACATCCATCGGAGAGACTCCGTGCACCGTCGTACCTTCCTCGCCTCGGCCGCCGCGACCGGCGCCGTCGCCAGCCTCAATACGAGTTTCGCCATGGCCGCCATCGACAACCCGCTACTGGCGCCCTGGACCGGCCCCCACGGCGGCGTGCCGGCCTTCGACAAGGTGACGGTCGACGCCTTCAAGCCGGCGCTGGAAGCGGCGATGGCCGAAAACCTGCGCGAGATCGACGTCATCGCCGCCAATCCGGCCGCCCCGACCTTCGACAACACCATCGCCGCCCTCGAGGGCGCCGGCCGCTCGCTGGACGACGTCCAGACCTATTACGGCGTCTGGACCGGCACCATGAGCACGCCGGAGCTGCGGACGGTCGAAAAGGAGATGGGCCCCAAGCTGGCGGCCTTCCGCGACAAGATCACCCAGAACGAGGCGCTCTTTAAACGCATCGAGGCGGTCTACGCCTCGCCGGCCAAGGCCAAGCTGACGCCCGAACAGCAGCGCGTCACCTGGATCCACTACACCAATTTCGTGCGGGCCGGGGCCAAGCTGGACGCGCCGTCCAAGGTGCGGGTGGCGGCGATCAACGGCGAGCTGTCCAGCCTCTACACCCGCTTCAGCCAGAACCTGCTGGCCGACGAAAGCACCTTCATCGCCCTGTCGGCCGACGACATGGCCGGCCTGCCGGACTCGCTGAAGGCCGCCGCCGCGGCGGGCGCCGAGCAGCGCAAGCTCGCGGGCCAGTTCATCATCGTCAACACCCGCTCCAGCGTCGACCCGTTCCTGACCTATTCGCCGCAGCGCGCGGCCCGAGAGAAGGTCTGGCGGGCCTTCGTCAATCGCGGCGACAATGGCGACGCTCACGACAACAACGCCATCATCAGCCAGATCCTCAAGCTGCGGGTCGAGCGCGCCAAGCTGCTCGGCTATCCGACCCACGCCCATTGGCGGCTGGAGAACGCCATGGCCAAGACTCCCGACCGGGCCATGGCCCTGATGGAGGCGGTGTGGACCCCGGCCATCGCCCAGGTGGCGACCGACGTCGCCGCCATGCAGGCGATCATCGACGCCGAAAAGGGCGGCTTTCCGCTGCAGCCCTGGGACTATCGCTACTACGCCGAGAAGGTGCGCAAGGCGAAGTACGACCTCGATATGAACGAGGTGAAGCCATACATGCAGCTGGAGAAGCTGCGCGAGGGCATGTTCTGGTCGGCCGGCCAGCTGTATGGCTTCGAGTTCAAGCCGGCCCCGGGCCTGCCGGTCTATCACCCCGACGTGCGGGTGTGGGAAGTGACCCGGGCCGGCCAGCCCGTCGGCCTGTGGTACTTCGATCCCTTCGCTCGCGAGGGCAAGCGCTCCGGCGCCTGGATGAACGCCTATCGCGGCCAGGAGCGGTTCCAGAAGCCGATCACCACCATCGTCTCCAACAATTCCAACTTCATCAAGACCGCGCCGGGCGAGCCGGTGCTGATCTCGTGGGACGACGCCAACACCCTGTTCCACGAGTTCGGCCACGCCATCCACGGCCTCAATTCGGATGTGACCTATCCGACCGTGGCCGGCACGGCGGTGGCCCGCGACTATGTCGAGTTCCCCAGCCAGCTGAACGAGCACTGGCTGTCGACGCCGCAGGTGCTCGGCCGCTTCGCCGTGCACTACAAGACCGGCGCCCCGATCCCCCAGGCCCTGGTCGACAAGATCAAGCTGGCCTCGACCTTCAACCAGGGCTTCGACACCACCGAATACCTGGCCAGCGCCCTGATCGACATGAAGCTACACCTGGCCGGCGACGTGGCCATCGACCCCGACGCCTTCGAGCGCGAGCAGCTGGCCAAGCTGAACATGCCGCCGCAGATCGTCATGCGTCACCGCACCCCGCAGTTCGGCCACGTGTTCTCCAGCGACGGCTATTCGGCCGGCTATTACAGCTATCTGTGGGCCGACACCCTGACCGCCGACGCCGCCGAGGCCTTTCAGGAGGCGCCGGGCGGCTTCTACGACAAGGCCGTGGCCAAGCGCCTGCACGACGACATCATGTCGAAGGGCAATTCGATCGACCCGGCCGACCAGTTCCGGGCGTTCCGCGGCCGCGACGTCAAGATCGGGGCGCTGATGCGCGACCGCGGCTTTCCCGTGCCGCCGGGGGCCTAGCGATCTGGAGCGCGGACGCCAAATAAAAGCCCATCCTCCCCGCGCAAGCGGGGACCCAGGCTTTTTCGAAAACCCAGGCGTTCGACGATAAGACGCCTGGGTCCCCGCTTTTCGCGGGGATGATGAGTGGTTGGTGGAGAGCGTTTTGATCCGACAGCAAGGCGTTCTAGCGCTTCTCGCCGCCCTGGCGCTGACCACTTCGGCGCAGGCCCAGATCGCCCCGCCCCCGCCCGTCGCCGTCCCGATCGACGAGGGCAGCACGGTGGTCGAGGCGCTGGAGGTGGTGGCCCGCCCGCCCGGCCCGGCCCTGTGGCTGGTCGAGAAGGACGGGGCCAAGCTGTACGTGGTCGGGGCCGCCTCGCCGCTGCCGCACCAGCTGAAATGGCGCAGCCCACGCCTTGACCGGGCCCTGGGCGAGGCCGATCTGCTGCTGACCCCGCCGGAGGCCTCGGTCGGGCCGCTGCAAGTGGCCGGTTTCCTGGTCAAGGGGGCCTGGAGCGTGCGCCAGCCGCTGGGCAAGCATCTCGAGGACCGCCTGCCGCCCGAGCTGAAGGCCCGCTTCGTCGCCGCCCGCACCCAGGCCCGCAAGCCGGCCGGGGCCTATCAGAACTGGAAGCCGGCGGTGGCCGGCTTCATCCTGCTGTCGGACTTCCGCCAGGCGGCCGGCCTGTCCGAGGCCAAGCCGGCCAGCACCATCGAGCGCATGGCCAAGGCGCGGAAGATCAAGATCAAGGCGATGTCGCAGTACCGGCTGGGCCCGGCCATCTCGGCCGCCAGCAAGCTCAACGAGGGCGACAACTGGGCCTGCCTGGCCGACGCCCTGAGCGAACTGGAGCAGAACGCCGCCCACTCGGCCGACCTGGGCACCGACTGGGCCAATGGCGACCTGGCCTCGGTGCGGGCCCGCTATTCGGCCTCGGCCATCCAGCGCTGCATCCTGCGCGCCCCCGGCGGCGCGGCCCTGCTCGACCAGCAGATCGCCCAGTCGGCCAAGACCCTGACCGAGGCGCTGAAGCGGCCGGGCACGACGGTGGCGGTGATCGACCTTGGCCTGCTGCTGCCCCGCAACGGCGTGCTCGACCGGCTGCAGGCGAGCGGGGCGACGGTGACGTCACCGATGGAGTAGGGCGCTCATCAACGGCCGTCATCCCGGACGGCCGTTAGGCCGATCCGGGACCCAGGGGCGGCGCGCACCGCCCCTGGGTCCCGGCTCTCCGCTACGCTCCGGCCGGGATGACGGCCCCTTCCTTTGACTCCGCCCGTTGTTTCTGCGCATAACCGTCGCCTTCCGGCGCTTCATCAGCAGCGCCTCCACCGTCACGACCCCGGCCTGCTAGCGCAGGACCCACCGGACGAGGACGGCGAGGACCCCCGTCGACGTTATCGTCCACGGGGGCTGATCGCGTTTGGTTCTTGGTTTAGGTGCGGATTCGACGATGTTCGACGGACTCACGGAACGGCTCTCAGGGGTCTTCGACCGCCTCGGCGGTCGCGGCGTGCTGTCGGAAAAGGATGTCGACGAGGCGCTGCGCGAGGTTCGCGTCGCCCTGCTCGAGGCCGACGTCGCCCTGCCGGTGGTCAAGGACTTCATCGCCAAGGCCAAGGAAAGCGCTTCGGGCGAAGCCGTCATCCGCTCGGTCAAGCCGGCCGACCAGGTGGTCAAGATCGTCTATGACGGCCTGGTCGAGATGCTCGGCGGCGACGCCGCCCAGGACACGCCCTATGGCGGCCTGAACCTGGCGCTCAACCCGCCGACCGTGATCCTGATGGCCGGCCTGCAGGGCTCGGGCAAGACCACCACCGCCGGCAAGCTGGCCCTGCGGCTGTTCAAGTACGACCGCAAGAAGGTGCTGCTGGCCTCGCTCGACACCCGCCGTCCGGCGGCCATGGAGCAGCTGGCGACCCTGGC
>JAQGIN010000115.1 GCA_028291125.1 Caulobacter sp. | reverse complement strand
CCACCGGCGTCGCCCCCGGCTGGGGCCCGCGCATGCTGCGCGTCGCCCAGGTCGGCCTGCACGTCTTCTATCGCTTCGGCGGCCGCGGCCGCACCGGCGTGTTCGGCGGCCAGCCCAATCCGTCTGGGGTCGACGATCTGCCCGACGCCCCGACCTTCGCCAGTCTGGCGCCGATGACCCCCGGGGCCGACGGCAAGACCGCCGGCGTGTTCTATGTCGCCAACGCCATGGCCACCGCGGTCGGCGACGCCACCGCCCCCCAAGGGGCGCTCCAGGGCATGGGCGGCCCGGCCGGCCCGGCCGTCGAACCGGCCTCGGCCCCACCGGAGGCCAAACCGGCCGCCGCCGACGTCGCCAAGGCGACCAAGATCTCGGCCGACAAGCCGGCCGAGGCGACCAAGGCCGTCAAGATCTCGGTCGACAAGGCCGAGCTCAGGCCGTCGGCGACGACCGCGACCGGAGCTGCTTCCTAAGCGACCCCGGCAGGAACCGGCTGGCGAAGCGCATCTGCCGCGCCCGCTGGCCGACCAGATAGTGCAGCGCCTTGCCGTGGGCGGCCCGCCAGACCACCTCGGCGGCGTCCTCGACCGGATAGACCGGCAGGCCGCCGGCCCTGAGCACGTCGGCCATGACGGCGTTGCCGCCGGCCGATCCGGCCCGCAGGATCGGGGTCTCGACGAACCACGGCGACACGCAGGCCACCGCCACGCCGTGGGCCGCGAACTCGGCGTCCAGCGCCTCCGACAGCCCGCGCACCGCGAACTTGGTGGCCGAATAGACCGCCAGCTGCGGCGCGCCATAGAGGCCGGCGCAGGAGGCGATATTGATCAGCCGCGAGCCCGGCGTCGCCTTCAGCGGCGCCAGCCCGGCCCGCGCCCCGTTGATCACTCCCTTGAGATTGATGTCGATCTGCTGGTCGCAGTCGTCGTCGCTCAGCGTCTCCAGCGGCCCGAAGCGGGCGACGCCGGCGTTGTTGAGCAGCACGTCGAGGCGGCCGCCGGACTCGGCGACGAAGCCGTCCAGCGCCGTGCGCCAGCCGGGGCGGTCGCGGACGTCCAGCGCGTGGACCGAACCGTTGGCCGGCCCGACGGCCAGCAGGGCGGCCCGCAGGCCGGCGACGTCGATGTCGGCCAGGCCGACGAACCAGCCCTCGGCCGCGAAGCGCTTGGCGCAGGCCAGGCCGATGCCGCTGGCGGCGCCGGTGATGAACACCGCCTTGCGGTGGGTCGTCGTGGCGCTCATCGGCGCGTCCCTCCCTGGGTTATCGGCGATCAGAGGCCGGGGAGGGCGGGGCGCGTCCGCAACGGCCCGAAAGCCAACCCGCCACCGCCCCTCCCGTCCAATCTCCGCACCGAGGCTGGCGCCGCCTGAAACCCTTGGTGGAATTGGAGCTCTGGCGTCTGACCGTGTCAAGGACGGCCCTCCGGGCCGCCGCGTCGCGGTCGCCGGAGGCGATCCTTGACACGGTCAGACGCCAGAGCAAGCTCGCCTCCAAGGCTTTAAGGCGGGGCCTGGCCGCCTGGGCCTTCTTTCAACACCCCCAACCGTCCGTCATTCCAGGCCTCGTGCCTGGAACCCCTGGGTCAGCCCGCACGTGCAGCGCCGCGACGGCGGCGCGCGCCGCCGTCCTCTCCGGCACCTGCGGCGGAGAAAGGGGTTCCCGCCACAAGGGCGGGAATGACGGCTGTAGAGGGGGTAGACGCCCGAGAAAGCTCGCCTACCAGGCGCTCACCGCCCCGTAGGGATGTTCGAACTGCAGGGCCACGAACCGCGCCGTGCGGTCGCCATAGGCGCGGTCGATCTGGTGGAAGGTGGTCTCCACCACGTCGCCGCGCGGCAGGGCGACCCGACGGTCGAAGCGGGCCGGCGGGGCGGCGGCGCGATAGACCACCAGGCCGTGGCGCGAGGTCACGCTCGGGGCGCCGACCGCCCAGGCCGTCGAGCGGTAGGTGCGCGACCAGGCGTCCAGCGCGGTCCCGAAGGCGCGTTCGTCCAGGCCCGGGGCGAGCGGCAGGGCCACGGCCTCGTGCCGCCAGAAGGCCAGCCGGTTGGCGACCACCAGGCCCATGCCGCGAACGGTCAGGTGATAGTCGTCGCCCCGGTGGTGTTGGTCCGGCGGCGGCAACCCGATGCGCCGGGCCGTCTGGCGCATCACCGTCTCGCCGGCCAGCTGGCGCAGGAGATCGAGCGTCGCCGGCTCGACGGCGCTGATGCCGGCCGTGGTGGTGATCGGTCCGTCGGTCACCCAGCGCTGGTCGCGCCGCCACCGCACGGTCGGATACTGTCGGGCGAGCTTTTGACGACTGTGCCAGTGGACGGTGGCCTGGCGGCCGTCGAGCAGACCGGCGGCGGCCAGCACCTTGGCGCCGTTGCAGATCGACAGGATCTTCGCCCCGCGCCGGACCTGCTCGCGCAGCCAGGCCGACCGCGCCGGGTCGTCGACGACGCTCAGGGCCGGGACGATCACCACGTCGGGCCCGTTCGGCCGCGCGCGGGCCAGCTGGGCCAGGGTCATCTGCGGGGCCAGCGACGCCCGCCCGGGGGTCAGGCGCACCGGGGCCGTCG
>JAQGIN010000105.1 GCA_028291125.1 Caulobacter sp. | reverse complement strand
GGCGGAAAGCCCAGGCCGCGCATGGTGATGTTGCTGATGGTGATGTCTTCGGTGAGCGCGCCGTCCATGGTTTCCAGCGCGATGCCATAGCAGTGGTCGAACACGCAGTTGGTGATGGTGACGTTCTTGAAGCCGCCGTTCGACTCGGTGCCCAGCTTGATGCGGCCATAGCCGTGGAACCCTGGCGGCATCGTCTTCCAGGTGCCGTCGATCACCGAGCCCATCTGGTAATTGCCGGTGACGTAGCAGTCGGAGATCGTCAGGTTCTCGGTCGGGCGGGCATAGCCCAAAGCGAACGAGCTCTTGGGGCAGATGCCGTCGTCCCACGGCGAATTGACCGTGCAGTTGGTGACGCGGACATTGCGGCAGCAGTCGATGTCCAGCCCGTCGCGATTGGTGTCGACGACCAGGTTGTCGATCGTCATGTTGTCGACGCCGGTGGCCAAGAGCGCGAACCAGCCGCCCTGCAGGATGCGGAAGTCGCGCAGCAGCACGTTGCGGCAGTTCTTCAGGGCGATGGCCTTGTTGCCAACGCCGGGGGCGGAGATGTCCGGTGGGTCGCCGTCGAACCGGTGGCCGCGGCTCAGGCCCTTGCCGTGGATCAGGCCGGCCCCGACGATGGCCAGGTCGTGCAGGTCCTCGCCCCAGATCAGGCTGTTGCGCCAGTGGCTGTGGCCGTAGTCCTGAAAGGCGTTGCCGGCGCCCGGCTCGGCGACGTCATAGCCGTTGGCCATGCCTTCCCAGGGCGTCGAGGCGGCGAGGATCACCGCTCCGGCGTCGAGGTGCAGGGTGATCTGGCTCTTCAGGCGAATGGTGTAGCAGGCGTAGGTTCCGGGCGGGAAATAGACCACGCCGCCGCCGCGCGCGGCCACGTAGTCGATCGCCTTGTTGACCGCGGCGGTGTCGATCGTCGCTCCGTCGCCGGTGGCGCCGAAGTCCTTGACGCTGACCCCGTGCGGCGAAGCCGAGGCCGGCGCGGCGGACGCCTGGGCCCGCGCCATCCGCGGCGGGACAAGCGCTGATGCGCCCACCAGGCCGCCCAGCATCAGATCTCGACGATGCATGCCCATATGGCTTCCTCCCCTGGCCCGTCTCGGCGGGTCGCGAGCCGAAGAAACAGTCGCGACCGGATGGAGTCAATTTGTTTCTGGTACCGGTAGCATTTCAATTGCCAGCGCTGGCAAAAGCTTGTTCCCGCGCCGGATTTGCGGTCAAACGTCGACCAGGGTTTGGAGGCGACGCATGGGTGGGGCCGAGTTCCCGGCGAGGATGTCGGTGACCATCGACGACGTGGCCGCCGCGGCCGGCGTCTCGATTCGCACCGTCTCCCGGGTGCTCAACGAGTCCCCCCATGTCGGCGACGAGACGCGCCGCGCCGTGCTGTCGATCATCGAGCGCCTGGGCTACAGCCCAAGCATCCGCGCCCGCGCCCTGGCTTCGGGCCGGTCGTTCCTGATCGCCGTGGTGCAGGACGACCCCAACGCCCAGGTCATCGGCGCCCTGCAGCGCGGCATCGTCGAGACCTGTTCGCGGCACGGCTATGAACTGGTCGTCCATCCGGTGCGGTTCAACGATCCCAATGTCGCCTTGGACGTCGAGGCCTTCGTGCGCCGCTCGCGGGTCGACGGGCTGATCGTCCTGCCCCCGACCTCGGAGATCGCCGCCATCCCGGAACGCCTCGCCAAGTTGGGCGTGCCGTCGGTCGGCCTGGCCTCGGTGCCGGTGCCGGCCTATCCCTGCATGCTGGTCAGCGCCGAGCGCGCGGCGACCTTCATGGTCGGCCAGCATTTCCTGGCCCTGGGCCACCGGCGCATCGCGATGATCGAGGGCCCGGCGCATTTCCGGTCCGCCCAGCAGCGCAAGGCCGGCTTTCTGGAAGCCCTGTCGGGGCCCGACCTCAAGATCGATCTGCGGCCCGGGGACTATGGCTTCGAGAGCGGCCTGGCCGCGGCGCGGTCGCTGCTGGCCCTGGCCGATCCGCCGACCGCGATCTTCGCCTGCAACGACATCATGGCCGCCGCAGTCATCAAGGTGGCCGGGGAACGCGGCGTCGAGGTGCCGAGGCGGCTGTCGGTGGTCGGCTTCGACGACAGCGACATCGCCTCGATGGTCACGCCGGCCCTGACCACCATCCGCCGGCCGCTCCACGAGATGGCGACGGTGGCGACCGAACGGTTGCTGACGATCATCGAGAACCCCGCCGACCTTCAGCCCTATCAGCCGATCGAGCTCAGCCTGATCCACCGGCGGTCGACCGGCCCCGCGCCGCGCTAGTCGACGACCCGCGGATAGAGCCCGATCAGCGCGCGGGTGACGCCGTTGGTCCAGCCAAAGCCGTCCTGCAGCGGATATTCGCCGCCGCCGCCGGGCTTGGCCTCCTCGACGTCGTACTTCTCCAGCATCTTGCCGCTGGCCTGGTATTCGCGGGCCACGGTCCTGAGCCAGCGCTCGCCGATGTCCCGGGCCAGAGCCTCGTCGCCGTAGCGGCGCAGGCCTGTGACCGCCACCCACTGCAGCGGGGCCCAGCCGTTGGGCGTGTCCCACTGCTGGCCGGTGGCGACGGTGGTGCTCCGCAGGCCGCCCGGCGCCAGCAGCAGGGCGCGGGTCGAGGCGGCCACGGCCCTGGCCTGATCGGCGCTCGCCGCGCCCACGAACAGCGGATACAGAGTCGCGGCGCTGGGCCGGTCCAGGCGCGCCTGGTCGCGCCACTGATAGTCGAGATAGAGCCCCCGCGGGGCGTCCCACAGATAGGTGTCCATCGCCGCGCGTCGGGCCTTGGCGCGGCCGGTGAAGGCGTCGACGCAAGGCTGATCGGCCAGGCTGGCGCAGCCCTCGGCGATCGCCGTCTCCAGACCGTAGAGCAGGCTATTGAGGTCGACCGGCAGGATGGCGGTGGTCTGGATGGTCTTCAGGCTCTTGCCGTCGGCCATCCAGCGCGAGCTGAAGTCCCAGCCGCTCTCGGCCCCCGAACGCAGATCGCGGAACACGTCTCCGGCCGGGCGCGAACTCTGGCGGGCGATCAGGATGTCCTCACGGTAGGATTCGTCGCGCGGCGTGGCGCGGTCGTCGGCGTAGCGGTTGAGGATCGCCCCGTCCGGCAGGGCCACGACCCGGCGGTGGCCTTGGCCCGGCGCCAGGCCCTTTTCGCCGTCCATCCAGAAGGCGTGTTCGCGCCGCATCAGGTCGACGCGCCGCTTGAACCGCGCGGTGTCGGTCTTGTCGGCCAGCCCGACCATGGCGAAGTAGAACGGCGGCTGCGAGCGG
>JAQGIN010000087.1 GCA_028291125.1 Caulobacter sp. | reverse complement strand
CCCCTACGCCCGCCAGGTCCCCGTCCAGCCCCGCCGCCGTCGCCCGGATGTCGGCGATCAGGGCGGCCATCGGCGCGCCGCCGTCCAGGGTCAGCTTGCGGCCGACCAGGTCCAGCGCCTGGACGCCATTGGTCCCTACGTAGATCGGCAGGATGCGGGCGTCGCGATAGTGCTGGGCCGCGCCGGTCTCCTCGATGAAGCCCATGCCGCCATGGATCTGCACGCCGTCCGAGGCGGCCTGGACGCCCAGATCGGTCGACCAGGCCTTGGCGATCGGGGTCAGCAGCTCTTCACGGCCCTTGGCGGCGGCCCGCGCCCCTGGGTCGGCGGCGTGGTGGGCCAGATCGGCGGCGACGGCGGTCGACAGGCAGATGCCCCGCGCCGCCTCGATCCTGGCCTTCATCAGCATCAGGGTGCGGCGCACGTCCGGGTGGTCGAAGATCGGGGCGCCGGCCTGGTCGGTCCACACCGAGCGACCCTGGCGGCGCTCCTGGGCGAAGGCCAGGGCCTGCTGATAGGCGCGTTCGGCGATGGCCACGCCCTGGGTCCCGACCTGCAGCCGGGCGGCGTTCATCATCGTGAACATGTGGGCCAGGCCCTGGCCCAACGCGCCGACCAGCTCGGCCTTGGCCCCCTCGAACAGCATGACGCAGGTCGGCGAGGCGTGGATGCCCAGCTTGTGCTCGACGCCGCCGGTGCGAAGGTCGTTGAGGCCGCCCAGGGCGCCATCCTCGCCGACCAGGATCTTGGGGGCCAGGAACAGCGAGATGCCCTTGACCCCGGCCGGGGCGCCCGGCGTGCGGGCCAGCACCAGGTGGACGATGTTGTCGGCGGCGTCGTGGTCGCCCCAGGTGATGAAGATCTTCTGGCCATACAGGCGGTAGCCGCCGTCGCCGTCGGGCTCGGCCCGGGTGGTCAGGGCGGCCAGGTCCGAGCCGGCCTGCGGCTCGGTCAGGTTCATGGTCCCGGTCCACGCGCCGCTGATCAGCCGCGGCAGGTACAGCGCCTTCTGGCGGTCCGTGCCGTGGGCGTCGAGGGCCTCGATCGCCCCCTGGGTCAGCATCGGGCACAGGCCGAAGGCCAGGCTGGCGGCCTGGATCATCTCGAACACCGCGATCTCCAGCGCCTTGGGCAGGCCCTGGCCACCGAAGGCCGGGTCGGCCGACAGGCTGTTCCAGCCGCCGGCCGCGAACTGGCGATAGGCGTCGGCGAAGCCGGGGGCGGCGGTGACCTTGCCGTTCTCGTAGGTGACGCCCTTCAGATCGCCTGGCCGGTTGATCGGCGCGATCACCTCGGCGGCGAAGGCGCCGGCCGCCTCCAGCACCGCCTGGACGGTGTCGTCGTCGGCCTCGGGAAAGGCGGCGTGCAACTGGTCGAGGCCGGCGACATGGCGCAAGGTGAAGGCGAGATCACGGACGGGGGGGCGGAAAGTCATGCGGAGCCTCTCGAATGCGCGCCGGTTATCTAGACCCGCGCCTCGACGCCAAACGATCACGCGTTCGTGAAGGTGTCGGCCTTTCGTTTCGGAAGCTTCACCCCATCTGCCAATCTGTAACCGCAACTATGACAGTTGGAGCTTCCGTCATGGCCCGTCCGTTCGCCCACGCCGCCTTCGCGCTCGCCATCGCGGCCGCTCCCTTCGTCGTCCCGGGAAGCGCCCTGGCCGCCAACACCTCGACCCCGGCCGAGATGAAGGCCGGGACCTACGCCCTCGACAAGACCCACGCCAGCGTCACCGCCAAGCTGCTGCACATGGGCCTGTCGAACTACACCTTCCGCTTCACCACCCTGGACGCCAACTTCACCTATGATCCGAAGGCCCCGGCCGACTCCAAGCTGACGGTCACCGTCGCGCCCGGCTCGGTCGACACCGCCACCGGCGCCGACGCCTTCGGCAAGAAGTTCAACGCCGAGCTGGCCGGCGAGGGCTGGCTGGAAGCCGACAAGTTCCCGACCGCCACCTTCACCTCGACCGCCGTCGACATCGGTGACGGCCACAAGGGCACGGTGACCGGCGACCTCACGCTGCACGGCGTCACCAAGCCGGTGGTGCTGGACGTCACCTTCAACGGTTCGGGCGCTGGCATGATCCCGGGCAGCTATCGCGCCGGCTTCTCGGCCAGCACGGTGATCAAGCGCTCGGACTTCGGGATCAAGAAATACGTGCCGCTGGTCGGCGACGATGTCACCCTGAACATTGAAGTCGAGTTCGCCAGGAAATAGCGTCCGTCCGACAGTTCAGTTTTTCGGAGTCGAGAATGGCCGCGACGCGCACGCGCTACACCACGGTGGCGATCACCCTGCATTGGCTGATCGCCGCGGCCATCCTTTTCCAGATCATCCTCGGTTGGCGGATGGGCGACGGGCCCAAGGGCGCCACCACCTACGCCCTCTTCCAGCTGCACAAGTCGATCGGCATCACCATCCTGCTGCTCAGCCTGGCGCGGCTGGCCTGGAAGCTGGTCAATCCCGGCGCCCCCAGCCTGGCCGACCAACCGCGCTGGGAGCGGATCGTCTCGCACGTCGTGCACTGGGGCTTCTATGTCGTCATGATCGGCCTGCCGCTGACCGGCTGGCTGACCGTCTCGACCAGCCGCATCACCATTCCGACCCTGCTCTACGGCGTCGTGCCCTGGCCGCACCTGCCGGGGCTGGCCGAGCTGGCGGCCGGGCCCAAGCACCTGTGGAACGTGATCGGCGCGACCAGCCACGAGGCCCTGGTCAAGCTCACCTATGTGCTGCTGGCCCTGCACCTGGGGGCGGTGGCCAAGCACCAGATCCTCGATCGCGACGCGGTGTTCGGCCACATGGCCCCCGGGGCCCGGCCCGGCTGGAGGGAGCCGCGCGCCTGGCTGGCCGCCGCCGGCCTGATCGCCGTGGTCGCCGCCGGCTATCTCTACGCCCCGGCCGTCAAGCCCGCGGCCGCCGCCCCGGCCGATGTCGCCGAGGCTCCGGCCGAACCGCCGACCGCCGCGCTGTCCACTCCCGCCGCGGTCGCCACCGCCGCGGGAGTCGCGGCTACGCCCACCGCCGCGCCGGCCGCGGCTGACACGGCCCTCAAGGACCCGGTGGCCTGGGCGGTGCAGAACGGTGGGGTCCTCGGCTTCACCACCGCCTGGTCGGGGGATGCCGTCCAGGGCCGGTTCAAGACCTGGACCGCCGACAGCCTGTTCTCGCCCCAGGCGCTGGACCGTTCGCGCCTGACGGTGTCGATCGACATGAGCTCGGCCTCGACCGGCGACGACCAGCGCGATTCCAGCCTGCCGGGCGACGACTTCTTCGCCGCCGCGTCCCACCCCAAGGCCACCTTCGCCGCCACGAAGTTCCGCCAGACCGGCGAGGGCCGCTATGTCGCCGACGGGGTGCTCGAGCTGCGCGGGGTCAAGAAGCCGCTCAGCCTGCCGTTCAGCCTGAAGATCGACGGCGACACGGCCACGGCGCGCGGTGTAACCAGCCTCGACCGGACGGCGTTCGGCGTGGGACAGGGCG
>JAQGIN010000023.1 GCA_028291125.1 Caulobacter sp. | reverse complement strand
GGGGAAGAGGTGGTGCCGCTTAGGTGACTCGAACACCTGACCCCATCATTACGAATGATGTGCTCTACCAGCTGAGCTAAAGCGGCCACGCGCGCTTGGGCGAACCGAAGCGCGAGGAGGCGCCTATTTAGCGGCGCGCGGCCCGCTTGCCAAGCGGCGTCGTGCGCCGGCGTTGCGGCGCGGCGCCGCGCCTTCCGGAGCCGGTGGCGGCTCGAGCACGCCGGGGTCGTCGGGGATCGGCATCAGCGAGCCGCCGGTCTCGGCGGCGCGCACGAACGGGGTCGATTCGACATAGGCCGACGGCAGTTCCGGCAGCTCGCTCATCGCCCGCTCGTGACGTTCGAAGCGCGGATGGATCAGCTCGCCGGTCTCGGCGTAGCTGACCGCCAGCCGGGCCCAGTCCTCGCGCTGATAGGCGAAGGCGCGGCCTTCCGGGTCGAGGTCCGACCAGTCGGCCTCCTGGGCGGCGGCCGCCCCGCGCACGATCCAGGCCCGGGCCTCGTCGGGCTCGCCATTGGCGTAGGCCACCCGCGACATCAGGCCGGCGAAGCGGGCGGTGGGCGCGTCGTCGTCGAGCAGCCGGGCGGCGGCGCGGGCCCCCACCGGGTCGCCGGCGATCAGGGCGCTCTCGACCCGCAGCAGGCGGCTCTCGCGCGCCTCGGGCTTCAGCGCCGCCAGGGCGGCCAGGCGGGCGGCCCTGGCCTTGGGGGTCTCGTCGGTCCTGAGGTCGCGATAGGCCAGCCACAGGGCCGGGTGCGGCGCGCTCTTCCAGGCGGTCTCGATCAGGCCGCTGGCCCGCGCGGCCTTGCCGTCGGCGGCCAACAGGCGGGCGGCCATCACCACCCCGGGGGCGAAGTCGGGTTCGATCTTCACCGACTGCTGGGCGAACTCCAGAGCCTGGTCGAGCACGCCCGGGTCGTCGGACTCCTCGAGGCTGGCGGCCGAGGCGGTCAGCAGGGCGGCGCGGGCCCGGTCGGCGACCACTGGCGGCACGATCTTGCGGTCGACGGCGGTCTTGACCAGGTCCAGGGCCCCGGCCCAGTCGCCGGCCTCCAGCCGCGCCTCGAGCAGGGCCCGCCAAGCCCAGCGGGCGGTGCGGGCCAGGCCGAAGGCGGTCTGCGCGTGGCGCAGGGCCTCGGCCCGGTCGCCTTCGACCTGGGCGACCTGCATCAGGCCGCGCAGGCCGGCCAGGCGCATCTCCGGAAAGCCAAGCATGGCGTCGTAGGCGGTTCGGGCGGCGGCGTGGTCGCCGGCGCTCTCGGCGGCCTGGGCGGCCAGCACCCGCACCAGGGCGGGACTGTCCTCGGCCAGGCTGGCGGCCTTCAGGGCCAGGCGGCGGGCCTCGGAGCCGTCGCCGCCGGCCACGGCCAGGAAGCCGCGCGACAGGGCTTCCTGGCCCTGCTTGCGGCGGGCCTCGGCGCGGGCGCGGGCGGCCCGGCGCGGGGCCTCGACCACCCATAGCAGGGCCCGCCAGGCCACGGTGGCCAGCAAGGTCAGCAGCAGGGTCAGCAGCGCCGCGGCGGCGGCGGTCATGTCGATGCGCCAGCCCATCCACACCAGGGTGGCGTGGCCCGGCTCGCCGGTCAGGGCGACCATGACCACGGCCACGGCGGCGACGAAGACCAAGACCAGGGCGGCGCGAATCATGCGCCCACCGCGGCGGCTTGGGCCCGGGTCGCCTGGGCCCCCGTGACTTGGGCCAGGCCGGCCAGGGCCTCGGCGCGGATCGCCGCCACATGGCGGTCGATCTCGATGCGGCGCTCGGCGGCGGCGCGCCACTTGGCCAGCACCACCTGGGCGGAATCCGGCAGGGCGTCGAGCGTGCGCACCGCCGCCTCGATGTCGCCCTCGTCCAGCTGCCGCTGGGCGCGGGCCAGGACGGCGTCGGGGGTGGTCCCGCGGGTCGAGCCGACCTGGCGGATCGAGACGATGCTGGCCAGGGCGTGGCGCAGCCGACTCAGCAGATCGGCGTCGCCGCCGGGATCGCGGGCGGCGGTGGCGGCGCGGGCCGCGAGGTCCTCGAAGGCGGCGTCGAGCCCGGCCCGGGTCGGGGCGCCGGCCGGGGCCAGGCGCGCCAGGGCCCGCAGGTCGGCCGACTGCGGCAGCACCTGTTCGAGGCTGGTCAGCTCGGCGCTGAACGGCCGGGCCGTCTGGCTGGCCTCGGCCAGGGTGGCGGCGGCGAGGGCGGCGGCGGCGGCGTCGAGGGCCCGAGCCTGGCCGGACTCCAGCCGAGCCAGCCGGGAGTCGAGGCGGGCGACCTCGGCCGACGGCGCGCCAAGCTCGACGGCCGACGCGAGCGGCGCGGGAGCCGGCGGCGAGACGGCGGCGATCGGCGCGGGATCGGCGAGGCGGGCCGGGGCGGCGGGCTCGGCCTGGCGGACCGGGAACCAGCGGGGTCCGAAATTGGCGACCGCCAGGGCCGCGACCATGCACAGCACGCCCGCGATCATGCCGATCCAGAAGCCGACGCCGATCACACGGCGGCGGGCATACAGCGCCGGATCGGTCGGCGCGACGATTTCAGCGGGATCGGGAGCGACGGTCATGCTCCATTCGTGCCCCACGCCGCCGCGCCGCGCAATCTCAGAGGTGGCGGGCGATGAGGTTCAGCAGGGCGGATTCGAGGGGAAGCGGCGCAAACGCCACAGCCTTCA
>JAQGIN010000019.1 GCA_028291125.1 Caulobacter sp. | reverse complement strand
CTTCACCTTCTACGATCCGGGCACCAGCTACCTGATCGGGATCCGCGGCACCTTCTAGGACGTCTCCTCTCCCCGACGTCCTCTCAGCGGCGCGCCTCCCAAGGCGCGCCGCTTTTCTTTGGGCGGGCTCAGCGGGCCGAGAACCGCAAGACCGCCGGCGTGGCGGGGACGCCATCCTGGCCGACGAAGTTGCGATTCCGATCGCTGTTGAACCCGACTTCGTAACCGCGGCCGGCTTCCACGACGCAAGCCAAGGTGAAGGTCCGCCTGTCGGCCGACTGCGCCGGCTTGGTCCCGCAGATTGGGAAGCTGTTCGAGTCCCGCCTGACGAAGGAATAACTGGCGTTCCGCATGGGTCGATCGAAGGTGACGCTCAGGGCCAGCTTGCCCGCCGGAACGCGGGCGTTGGCGGCGGGATAGGTGGAGACGACGCGTGGCGGCGTGTTCCCCGGCGCGGGAGGGCCGTGCGCCACGGCCAAGGCCGCCAAGGCGCCGATGGCGGAAGCAAAGGTGATCATCGCGAAGGCTCCCAGGACGACGGGCCAGCCCCAGCGCCGCCCCCATCGATGGCCGCGGGTGTCGGTGAGGGCGGCCGGCGCCGCCACCCCGATTTCCTTGGGACGAATTTCTAGGGGCGCCGCGTTCGCGCCGCGCAACCGTCGCGCCAGCTCCCGGCTGCTGCCGACGCCGGTCTTGCGACGCGCCTCGCGCAGGCGCTCGTTGACGGCGCCTTCGGTCATCCGGAGTTCGGTGGCGATGCTCTTGGCGGTATGCCCCTCGGCCAGCAACAGGAGCACCCGTTGCTGGCTCGGGGACAGACGCGTCAGATCGTGCATGCGGGCCTCATCCGGAACCGCCGCAGATCAGCACGCTTCCCGGAACGTCCGCAATGGCTCGAGCGTGGACATCAGCCGCCGCGCCTGTCCCGTCCGTCGCCGCTTGGACGACGACGGACGGGAAGGGCGATCAGATCCCCGGCGCGTAGGGGTAGTCGAGGGCCTTGTAGTAATCGAGGTCATGGGCCGGCGGCGCGTAGCCCGCCGGCAGGGGCCGGCCGGAGAACGTCTGGAAATAGCTGATCGAGGCGTCGCGCCACCACTGGGCCTCGTTCTGCTGGATGCCCAGGAAGGTCGCCACCTCGGCGTGGCGCCGGGCGTCGACATAGGGGGCCAGGCCGTCCCAGGTCTTGCGCATTTGGGCCACCTCGTCGACGCCGCGGCTGTAGCGATAGACCAACTCGTCCCACAGGATGCGGCCCGACTGGGTCTTGTAGTCCCAGGCCACGTGGTGGAACCACAGCAGATCCTGCTCGGGCGTGGTCTTGACGTCGTTGAACATCTTGGCCACCGGCGGGGCGTACTGGGCCACGGCGTTGCTGCCGGTCGACGAGCGGTCGAAGCCGAGACCGACCTTGTCGGCGCGATTGTAATAGACCGGCGTCCAGTCGGCGCGCGTGCCGCCGGCGTACCAGGGCTGTGGGCCGTAGTGGTGGTGGACGGCCATCTGGTGGTGCAGGCCCAGCGGGGTCATGTAGTCGACCACCGCCTCGCGCGACGTCATCATCATGTCGGTGACGGGTTTGACGAAGGCCGGGTCGGGACTGAAGGTCATCTTCGCCCAATCCTGGGCGATGGTCCGCGACGAGGCCTCCGGATCCCAGGCCAGGCGGCCGAAGGCGTACCAGTTGGCCTGGTCGAACTGCGAGCCGCTCCAGTTACGGTCCGTGCCGATATTGGCCACCCCGGCCATGGCCGTCAGCTTGCGGCCGTCCAGCGTGCCGTCGACCACCTTGGCCACCGTCGAGCCCTTGCCCTCGGCTTGGGTGTCGGCCTTCAGGGTCTCCTCGTACATCGCGGCCAGATAGGCCAGGTGGGTGGCTTGGCCGAGATATTCCTTGGTGATCTGGAACTCCATGCCGAGGTTGCTCTTGGGCATGGCCCCGAACAGCGGGTGGAACGGCTCGCGCGGCTGGAAGTCGATCGCGCCGTTCTTCACCTGGATGACGACGTTGTCGCGGAACTGGCCGTCGAACGGCTTGAACTCGCTATAGCCCTGCTTGGCGCGGTCGTCGGGCTGTTCGTGCGAATAGACGAAGGCCCGCCACATCACGACGCCGCCGTGGGGGGCGACAGCGTCGGCCAGCATGTTGGCCCCGTCGGCATGGGTGCGGCCATAGTCCTGCGGCCCGGGCTGGCCCTCGGAATTGGCCTTGACCAGAAAGCCGCCGAAGTCGGGGATGGCGCGGTAGATCTCGTCGGCCTTGGCGGTCCACCAGGCCTTCACCGCCGGGTCCAGCGGATCGGCGGTCTTCAGCCCGCCGATCTCGATCGGCGACGACCAGCGGGCCGACAGATAAACCTTCACCCCATAGGGCCGGAACACGTCGGCCAGGGCGGCGGCCTTGGCGATGTACATCGGCGTCAGACTGATGGCCTTGGCGTTGACGTTGTTCAGCACCGTGCCGTTGATGCCGATCGAGGCGTTGGCGCGGGCGTAGTCGGTGTAGCGGGGGTCGCGGTAGTCGGGCAGCTTGTGCCAGTCCCAGATCGACTCGCCGGCATAGCCGCGCTCGACCGTGCGATCGAGATTGTCCCAGTGGTTGAGCATGCGCAGCTTGACCTTCGGCGCCGAGGCGACGTTCAGCGCGTCGAGCGGCTGGCGGGTCTGGATCAGGCGCAGATAGTGGAACACGCCGTACAACACGCCGACGTCGCTGTTGGCGGCGATCACCGTGGCCTTGCGGCCGTCCACGCTGGCCGTGCGGATCAGATAGCCCTCGGGCCCCAGCGTCGACAGCGGCA
>JAQGIN010000011.1 GCA_028291125.1 Caulobacter sp. | reverse complement strand
CCAGACCCATCAGGGCGGCGACGGCGTCGCCGACGGCGGTGGGCTTGGGCGGGGCGGCCGGAGCCAAGCCAGGGCCGGCCAGGATCGGCCCGTCGGTGATCGGCTTGTCCTTCAGCTCGGTGACGATGCGCAGGGCCAGCTTGGGGCCGACGCCCTGGGCGCGGCCGACGGCGGCCTTGTCCTCGCGGGCCACGGCCCCGGCCAACTCGGCCGGCGACAGCACGTCCAGCACCGCCATCGCCGCCTTGGGGCCAACGCCCTGGATGGCCTGCAGCAGCACGAAGGCGCGGCGGTCCTCGCGGGTGGCGAAGCCGTACAGCCGCAGGCCGGCGCTCTCGCTCCACTGGCTCTCGATGTGCAGCAGGGTCTCGTCGCCCAGGGCCGGCAGGCGCGACAGGGTGCGCGAGCCGCAACGCACGACATAGCCGACGCCCATGACGTCGATCAGCGCCTCTTCCTCGCCGACCTCGGCGACCGCGCCGCGCAGACGGCCAATCATGCCACCCTCCGGTTGGCGACGCGCAGGTGCGCGTGGGTGATGGCCACGGCCAGGGCGTCGGCGGCGTCGGCGGTGGGCGAGCCGGCGGTCGGCAGCAGGCGGGCGATCATGAAGGCGATCTGGCTCTTGTCGGCGGCGCCGGTGCCGACCACCGCCTTCTTGACCAGGCGGGTGGAATATTCGGCCACCAGCAGGCCGGCGCGGGCCGGGGCGATCAGGGCGGCGGCACGGGCGTGGCCCAGCTTCAGGGTCGACTGGGCGTTGGTGTTGAGGAACACCTCCTCGACCGCCGCCTCGTCGGGCGCGTGCTCGGCGATCACCGCCTCGATGCCCTCGAACAGGGCCAGCAACCGTTCGGCGAAGTCGGCCTTGTCGTCGGGGGCGATGACGCCGTGGGCGACGTGGCTGAGGCGCGAGCCGACCACCGTCACCACGCCCCAGCCGGTGCGGCGCAGGCCCGGGTCCAGGCCGAGGATCCTCAGGGGGCTGATACGATTCGCGTTCATCATGTGTTCTCGCACCATCGCCCGTTCCCGCCCCCAGGAAAAGACGCCGTTTGCCTAACGAAGTCTTAAGTTCCGGTGCGTTCGGCGGCTGGAAGCTCGGCGAACAGGCGGTCCTGGATCAGGGCCTCGACGGCCGGCGCGTCGATGGCCACGCAGACCTCGGCGTTGGGCGGGCCCTCGATCCGCTCGACATGGCCCAGCCGAACGCCGTCGAGGATCACCCGCAGGCGGGCCGGCTCGAAGCGGAACAGCTCGGGGGCCAAAAGGCTGGCGGCGGCGACGGCGTCGTGCGGATGGCAGCCGAGGCTGTTCCAGGCCTGGCGGTGGAATTCCATATAGGGCCCGGCGGCGCGGCCGAGCCGTTGCGACAGCGGCGTGCCGCAGCGGATCACCCCGGCGTCCAGCGCCTCACGGGTCAGGGTGACCTGGCTGGTGATGTCGAGCGGCGCCAGGCGCGGCATGACGCCGGCCTCGAGTACCCGGGCCAGGGCGTCGGGATCGCTCCAGCTGTTGAAGTCGGCGCCGCTGGCCGCCATGCCCCGCACCTTGAAGGCGCCGGCCATCACCGTCGGGCCCCAACCGCGGAAGGCGGCGGGATCGTCGAGCAGCGCCCGGGCCAGATTGGTCAGCGGCCCCAGGAACAGGCCGGTGATCTTGCGGCGGGCGGCGAAGGCCAGCAGATTGACGCCATGGCCACGGCCCAGCTCCGGCAGGGTCCAGCGCTGCGAGAAGCCGGCCCCGTTGAGACCGTCGACGCCGTGAGCCGGACGCATCCGCTCGACCGGGCGGCGGGCCAGGCCCGAGCCGGCGCCGATATAGACGTCGACCGCCCGGCCGGCCAGCCGCAGCACGCCGCGGGCGTTGACGGCGGCCTGGTCGACATAGGTGTTGCCGAACACCGCCGACACCGAGACGATTTCGACCGGCGACCGGGCCAGCAAGGCCAGGGCCAGGGCGTCGTCCACGCCGCCGTCGGTGTCGATGTGCAGGCGAGAGCCCATGGCGGCAGTGTAGCCGATCTGTGGTGATGGCGCGAAGACGGCGTGAGACGCCTTGCGTCCTTCGAGGCTCGGCTTCGCCTCGCACCTCAGGATGAGGACGTCTGTGCTGAGTTCCTCATCCTGAGGCGCCGCGAAGCGGCCTCGAAGGACGCACGGCCTCAGCCCAGCTTGGCGGCGTCCTCGTCGCTGATTTCTTCGTTGGAATAGACGTTCTGCACGTCGTCGTCGTCGTCGAGGGCGTCGAGCAGCTTCATCAGGGTGGCGACCGCCTCGCCGGTGACCGGCACCAGCATCTTCGGGCGCCAGGCGATCTTGGTGTTGGCGGCGGCCCCGAACTTGGCCTCCAGGGCGGCGGCCACCTCGTTGAGGTCCTCGAAGGCGGTGTAGACGGTGTGGCCCTCGCCTTCCTCACCGAGGTCGGACTCGACGTCCTGGGCCCCGGCCTCGATGGCGGCGTCCATCATCTCGTCCTCGGTGGCGGCCTTGGCCGGATAGCCGATCTGGCCGACCCGGTCGAAGTTGAAGGTCACCGAGCCCGTGGCCCCCATATTGCCGCCCAGCTTGGTGAAATAGGAGCGGACATTGGCGGCGGCGCGGTTCCTGTTGTCGGTCAGCACCTCGACGACGATGCCGACGCCGCCGGCGGCGACGCCCTCGTAGCGGATCTCCGAATAGTCGGCCGCGTCGCCCATCTGCGACTTCTTGATCGCCCGGTCGATGACGTCCTTGGGCAGAGACTCGGCCTTGGCGTTGTTGATCGCCAGACGCAGGCGCGGGTTCATGGCCGGGTCGGGCATGCCGGCCTTGGCCGCCACGGTGATCTCGCGCGACAGCTTGGAGAACAGCTTGGACCGCGCGGCGTCGGCGCGGCCCTTGCGGTGCATGATGTTCTTGAACTTCGAGTGGCCGGCCATGCTCGGGCTCTTCTTTGGTCTGAAGATTGGAGGTTGGCGGCGCTTCTAGCGTCTGGATCGGGCTTTTGCCACCCCGGACGCTTCAGGCGACCTTCAGCTCGACCTCGATATTGCCGCGGGTGGCGCGGGAATAGGGGCAGACCGCGTGGGCCTTGTGCAGCAGGTCCAGGGCCACGGCCTTGTCCAGCTCCGGGGCGTTGAGCGTCAGCCGGGCGCCGATGTGGAAGCTGGTGTCGTCCTTGATCAGGTCGACCTCGGAATCCAGGCTGTGCTCGCCCAGCTTCACCCCGGCGGCGCGGGCCACCAGGCCCAGGGCCCCGAGGAAGCAGGCGGCGTAACCGGCCGCGAACAGCTGCTCGGGATTGGTGCCCTCGCCGTTGCCGCCCATCGACTTGGGATAGCCCAAGGCGACGTCGAGATGACCGTCGTCGGTCTTGGCCGTGCCCTGCCGGCCGCCGACGGCATGGGCGTGGGCGGTGTAGATGGCGTCGGTCATGGCGGGGCTCCT
>JAQGIN010000098.1 GCA_028291125.1 Caulobacter sp. | reverse complement strand
CCTCCACCAGGTGGAGCGTGTCGATGAGGCCGATCCCGCGCCCGGTGTTGACGCCGATGATCGCCTGGGCGTGGTCGAGGTTGGGGTTCATCCGCGTCGCGGGGGTGACGAACCAGGCGGCCAGATGCCGCTCGGCGTGCTCGGCGTAGCGCGCTTGGCCGGTGATCTTCCAGGCCGCGGCCAGGGCCGGCAGCTGCACGCCCAGGCGGATCACGGCCTCGCGGTGGGCGACGAACTTCTCGGGATTGGAGAAGCCGTCGCGCCGGATGTAGGGCCCGGTCGGATTGGCCGGATCGGGCCACCAGTAGTCGGCCTCCGAATAGTAGTCGTTGCGCCCGGCGGGGCTGCGCGGCGCGGCGAAGGCGGTGAGGGTGACGGGGGGCTCGCGCAGATAGCGATCGGCGGCGCGAAGCACCCGGGCCCGGTCGATCGCCTCGAGGTCGATCGCCTCGAGGTCGATCGCCTCGAGGTCGAGCGCCGGACGGACGGCCGCCTGGGCCGAAAAGCCTATCGTGGTGGCGCTCAGGGCCGCGCCTGCGCAGAAGGCTCGTCGGTTCATGTCGGTTTCAAACTCACAGGCTCAAATCCACGCTTGGCGCATCAAAAAAGTCATCTCACCCCGTCAAAAGGCGCGATGCGTCGCCGCCATCCTGGAGCACCGTGACCGATCGCATGCTTTTGGGGCGCGCGACATCCAGATAGGCGAACGGACGCCTAGGCCGCCACGCGCTCGACCTTGATCCCCCGCAGGGCGACTCGCTGATCGCCTACGCCCTGCCTTGAGGCCTTGGCTAGTTGAAGTGGATGCTGACATTGACCCGGCGAGCGCCGGCGGGAAGGTCGGCGACGTCGGACACCGGCAGCCGCGCGCCGGCGGGCAGGTCATAGACGCCGGCGGTCCGCAAGGCCGATCCCAGCAGGTGTTGGCCGCCGGCGGTCGGCTCCGAGATCGGCGGCGATGTCCCAGATCCCATCGGCGAGACGAAGAGCGGCGTCACGGTCATGGAGAACGCGTAGCCCTTCTGATTGACCACGCTGTAGCGGTATCGGTGGTGCGGCGACGGCGCCGCCGCGGCCGCGGCCGCCGTGGCGGCCATGGCGAGGGCGATGGTCGCGAGCGCGATACGGCGGAGGGGCAACGAGGTCATCGACGTTCACCAAGCCTGGACGCCAGGATTAACGCGTCCGAGGCGAATAGGCGACATCGAAACGTCTGGCTGAAGCTATCGCGCTCCTTTTAAAAAAAAAGGCCGGACCGCGGGGAGCGGCCCGGCCGGCGCGCGAGGCGCAGGGGAACCTTAGAAGCCGACGTCGAGCCGGGCGCCGACATAGCGGAAGGCGTCGCGCCCGGGGAACCATGTGGCCCCGGCCGCCGTCACGCCCGGGGCGCTGAAGCCGGACGTGCCGTTGCCCAGGCCCTGGGCGTAGCGCTTGTCCAGCAGGTTGTTGGCGAACAGGGTCAGCTTGTAGAGGCCGTCGCGGTCGGCGATCCCCAGGCCCAGATCCGCCACGCCATAGGCCTTTTGCACCTGCAGCGGGTCCTGGCTGAGGGCGAAGTTGACGTCGCTCTGCCAGCGATAGGCGAAGGAGACGAAGCCGTCGAACGGCAGGCTTTCTAGCGGCACGTCATACTGCCCGCCGACATTGAACTTCCACTTGGGGACGTTGTTCAGCCGCTTGCCGGCCAGGTTCTGCACCCGGCTGTTGGTGGCGTCGACGACGCAGCCCTGGGCGGCGGTCTGGCCGCTGAAGCACGGGCCGTTGGGGAAGTCGACCACGGTGGCGTCGGTATAGGCTCCGGCCGCATTGACCTTGAAGCGCGCGGTCACCCGCGCCAGCAGGTCCAGCTCGACGCCCCGGGTGCGCAGGTGGCCGATGCTGTTGAGGAAGGTCAGGAAGGTGCCGTCCGGCAGGCTGGAGGTCACCGAGGTCTGGAAGCCGCGATAGTCGGCGGAAAACAGCGTGGCGTTGAAATAGACCCGGCGCTGGAACAGGCTGCTTTTGAGGCCCAGCTCGTAGTTCTTGGCGGTTTCCGGCGGCACCGGCATCTGGCCGGCGATGCGGGCGTCGAAGGTGCTGACCAGGTCGTAGGCCTGGCCCTTGTAGCCGGTGGAATAGGTGGCGAAGGTCATGACGTCGTCGGTCCAGCGGTGCTGCAGGCCGATCTTGCCGGTGACCGCGTCGTCGCTGTCGGCGCGGCCGAACTTCAGGTTCGGGATCACCAGATATTTGAAGAACTCGTAGTCGATCTTCTGGCGGTTGATCCGCGCCCCGCCGATCAGGCTGGTCTTGTCGAGGATGTCCCAGGTGGCCTGGGCGTAGGCCGAATAGTTGGTGTTGTTCGACAGCGCCAGATAGCGGGCGGCGCTGAGCACCGGGCCGCGGTCCAGATAGCGGTCCAGCTCGTTGCGAGCGTACCAGAGGCCGGCGACATAGCGGAAGCGCTGCGAGGCCGCCGAGGTCAGACGCAGTTCCTGGGTCACCGAGTCGGCGTGGAAATAGCCGTTGATCACCGCGCCGCGGTTGAGGCCCGAGGGCGCGGCGGCGGGGAAGTTCAGCAGGAACGGCGCGTCGGTGCCGTCGATGTCCTGGTAGTCGACCATCTTGTAGCGGTCGACCGAGCTGATCGAGGTCAGGGACGCGCCCGGCAGGACCCCGCCGGCCGGGAAGTCGTAATTGATCCGCAAGGTGGCGCCGGTGGTCTCCGAATCGCCGCCGGCCCGGTCGTCGTTGCGGACGAAGTGGTTGTCCTTGCCGATCGGGATGCCGGCCAGCAGGCGTGAGGCCGGGAACTGCGGCAGGCCCTGATAGAACAGACCCGGGGTCAGGGCGGTGATGGCGCTGACGCAGCAGGTGGCGAAGGTGCGGTTGTAGCGCGGCGCGAAGCTCAGCTGCAGGTCTTCGGTCGGCGTCCATTCCAGCTTGCCGGTCAGGGTGAAGCCGCGGCTGCCGTTGATCTTCTTGCCGGTGGTCAGGTTCTTGAGGATGCCGTCGAACTCGGTCTGGCTGGCGGTCAGCCGGGCGCGCAATTTGTCGTTGATCGGGCCCGAGACGGTGAAGCCCAGGCGGCGCTCGCCGTCGTCGGTGGCCAGGGCGGTGGCCTTGCCGCTGAACTGGGCCGTGGGGGCCTGGGTGGCGATGTTGAGCACGCCGGCGATGGCGCTCTTGCCAAACAGCGTGCTCTGCGGGCCGCGCAGCACCTCGACCCGCTCGACGTCGATCAGGTCCTTGAAGGCGGCGGCCTGGAAGCCGACCGGCACGTCGTCGATGACCACCGCCACGTCGGACTCCACGGCGATGCCGTTCGAGAAGGTGCCGATGCCGCGCATGTTGATGCTGAAATTGCCGGGTTGCGATCCGTAGTTGATCACCAGGCCGGGGGCGAGTTTGACCAGGTCGCCCAGCTCGCGGACGTTGCCGCGGTCGAGAATGTCCTGGGTGACGGCGGTCACCGACACCGGCACGTCCTGCAGGCGTTCGGCCCGCTTGGTCGAGGTGACGATGATCTCTTCCAGCGCCTGGGGGCCTTGATCGCCCGCGCTCTGGGCGAGGGCCGTTCCGGCGCTCGCCGTGGCGCAGATCGCCGCGGAGAGCAGCAGGCCTCGTTTGA
>JAQGIN010000526.1 GCA_028291125.1 Caulobacter sp. | reverse complement strand
GCCTGATCTTCGACGTGCCGTTCATCGTCCACTATGTCAGCCAGTTCATGAGCCTGCAGCCGGGCGACATCATCAGCACCGGCACCCCGCCCGGCGTCGGCCTGGGCATGAAGCCGCCGGTCTGGCTTCAGGAGGGCGACGTCATCACCCTGGGCATCGACGGCCTGGGCGAGCAGCGCCAGCGCGTGGTCCGCTACGGGGCGTAAGCTTCGGCCATCTTTCCCGAACGGACAAAGGCGGCGCGAGCCGCCTTTGTCTTGTCTGGATCGGTCCGTCAGCGCGCCGGACGCGGGGCGCGCGGCGGAGCCTTGTAGTCGACCAGCTCGCCCACCGGCTTGTCGCCGGCCCAGGCGATGCCGCGCAGCAGCATCGGCAGGATCTGGGGATTGGTCATGTTGGCGTAGGTGTGGCCCTGCATCCAGACGAAGGCCTTGGCCGGCTGGCCGCCGGCCACGGTGTGCTCATAGGTCCAGATCTGCGGCGCGACCTCGCCCTTGTGGGTCCCGGCGCTGGGCGTGCCGGGGATCACGGCGGTGGCCAGCACGTGAATGCCGGGATCCTTGGCCCAGGTCATGCTGAAGAAGGCCTCGTCCGGCAGGGTGATGTCGGACATGCCCTGCATGATCGGATTGGCGCGGTCGACGATGGTGTAGGGGATGTCGGCCTCGAGCGTGTAGTTGACCTCGCCGTGCTTCTTGCCGCCGCCGACCAGAGTGGCGAAGTCGGCCGGATCGGGGCCGCACAGGGCGTCGTGCAGGCTGACGATGCCGCCGCCGCGCTTGACGAAGGCCTGCAGGGCGGCGCGTTCGCTGGGGCTCATGAAGCCGGCGTCGCCCTTGTACATCACCACCACGTCGACGCCCTCGAGCTCGGCGGCGCTGGGCGCGTGCAGCGAGCCGTCGACCACCGCCCCGTGCTCGGTGAGGATCTTGCTGAAGTCGGCGAGGAACTGCGGATAGTCGTGCTGGCCCGGGCCGTGGGTCTTCAGCCCCGCGCGGATATAGACGTGCATGCCGTGGGGGTTCTGGCCCTGCACGCGCGGGGCCGGCTGAGCTGTGGCCGCGGGCGCGGTCTGGGCGACGGCCTGCTGGGCGCACGCCAGCGCCAGGGCGCCGAGCGCCACGGTGATCAAACGCGATGTCCTGGTGTTCACGGCTTTCCTCCTGACCGCCCCTTTTTGGGGTCGGTGATGTGCGGGGTCTAGGTCGGCGCGGCGATCGCCTGGGCCTGGGCGAAGGCGGCGTTGGCGTGGGTCCAGGTCAGGGCGCGCATATAGGCGTCGACATAGCCGGCGGCGTTGGCCCCGTAGTCGATCTGATAGGCGTGCTCGTACATGTCGAGCGCCACCAGCAAGCGTCCGCCGGCGCTGACCATGGTGTGGTCGGCGGCCCATTGGGTCAGCAGCCGCTGGTCGCGTTCGCTCCAGACCAGGAACACCCAGCCCGAGGCCCCGCCCAGCGACTTGCCGACCGCCGAGAACTCGGCCGTCCAGCGGGCCATCGAGCCGAAGTCGCGCTCGATCGCCGCCGCCAGGGCCGGAGACGGCGGCGCGGCGGGACCGAAACTTTGGAAATAGGCCTCGTGCAGGACGGTGGAGTTCAGAGCCAGCAGCTGCTCGCGCTTCAAACCGCCCAGGCGGTAGCCGGGCAGGCTGGCCGGATCGGCCCCGGCCAGCTCGGCCTCGATCGCGGTGATCTTGCGCACCGCCGAGCCGTAATTGTTGTCGTGGTGGCTGAGCAGCAGCTTTTCGGACAGGCCGGGCACGCTCTTGGGGTCGAACGGCAAGGGCCGCTGGGTGAAACGCGCTGCGGCCGGCCGGGCCTGGGCGGCGCCCGAGGCCGGCGCCGCCGCCACGGCGGCCGCGCCTGTCAGCGCCAACACTCCCCGGCGATTGACGCCCGTGGCCATGGCTCGCTCCGTGCTGAAGTCTGATCCGACGCCGGATCGCTCAAGTCTTCGTCTACAGTATGCGATACCAAGGCGGAGTCATCCCATTTCTGGGACGATACAAATGTCGGGCTCAGCGCTTTGGCGGCTCGGCCGCGGGCGGCGGGGCCACCGCCGGCGCGGGCGTCGCGGGGGGAAAGGCCTTGGCCAAATAGGCGACGATCTCGGTCGTCTCGGCGTCGCCGACATTGGCCCCGCGGTCCTTCATCATCTGGACGATGTCGAACCAGCCGGCCGGATCGAGCTGCTTTTGGCTCACCACCCCCAGCTCGTGGCAGGCCGAGCAGACCCGCACGGCGGCGTCGCGGCCAGGCCCCGGCGGCAGCAGCTCGGCGCCGGCGGGCTCTTGGGCCGCCGCCGCCCCGACGCCGAGGAGGCCCGCGGCCAGGATGGAAAGCAGCCTCTTCACTAGGGGAGACTATAGACGACGAGCGAGTCGCTGAGCAGCGGCGCGCCCACCTGGCTGCCGCCGGTGGCGACGATGGCGACGTACTGCTTGCGCTTGGCGTCGGCATAGGTGATCGGCGTGGCGTAGCCCGAGGCCGGCAGCTTGACGGTCCAGATCTCCTTGCCGGTGCGGGTCTCGAAGGCGCGGAAGCGGGCGTCGTCGGTGGCCCCGACGAAGGTCAGGCCCGCCGCCGTGGTGATCGCCCCGCCCAGGCCCGGCCGGCCGGTGTTCTGATGGCCGGCGGGCAGGATGTCGGTGACGCCGAGCGTCGAGCGCCAGGCGATCTTGCCGGTGTTGACGTCCACCGCCACCAGTTGGCCCCAGGGCAGAGGGCCGCACGGCAGGTGGTTCTCGGGGTTCCAGAACCGGCGGGTGCCGGCGAACGGCCCGGCATTAGAATAGGAGCCGTCGGCATTGCGCACGATCCGCATCGGCTGGGCCAGGTTGTTCACATTGACCACGAACAGGCCGAGCTTGGGATCGACGGCGCCGCCGTAGAAATTGACCCCGCCCTGGGTGCCGGGCAGGCCGACCATGTAGCGGTTGAAGCTGGGCGGCGTGTACGGCGTCTCGCCCAGCAGCATGTTGTTGTCGTCGACCAGCTTCTCGCAATAGGCCTTATGCTCGGGCGTCTCCTTGTAGAGGTTGTTGCGCGACAAGGTGTTCTGCGACAGCGGCTCGGGCAGCACCGGGAACGGCTGGGTCGGCGAGGTCTTCTCGCCGGGCACGTCGCTCTGCGGCACCGGCCGCTCCTCGACCCCGAAGATCGGTTTGCCGGTCACTCGGTCGAGGATGAACATCAGCGCGTTCTTGTTGACGGTGGCGACGGCGGGAATGACCTTGCCGTCCTTGCGCACGTCGAACAGCGTCGGCGGCGCCTGGGTGTCCATATCCCAAATGTCGTGGTGCACGACCTGGAAGTGCCACAGGTACTTGCCGGTGTTGGCGTCGACGGCGACCAGCGAACTGCCGAACAGGTTGTCGCCGGGGCGGTCGATGCCCTGGCGGTCGTTGTTGGGCGCGCCGAACGGCATGTAGACGATGCCGCGTTGCGCATCGACGGTCATGTGACCCCAGACATTGACGCCGGCGCGCTGCTTCCAGCCGTCGTCGCCCCAGCTGTCGTGGCCCAGTTCGCCGGGCTCCGGCACGGCGTGGAAGGTCCAGGCCAGCTTGCCGGTCCGCGCGTCCCAGGCCCGAGTGTCGCCGCGGGGGCCGGGCCCCGCCAGGGCGCCGCCGGGCCCCTCGCCCATGCCGGCGCCGGTGATGATCAGGTTCTTGTAAATCACCGGCGGCGACGGGATGAAATAGTACTTGTCGAGGCCGGTCTGCATGACCTCGGGGGTCTTGACGTTGACCACGCCGCCGACCCCGAAGTCGCGATTGAGCTTGCCGGTGGCGGCGTTCAGCGACATCAGCGCGCCGTTGCGCGTGCCGAACACGATGGCGGCTGGCGCCTTGCCGTCGCCCGGCCAGTAGGACACCCCGCGGATCGAGGGGGCGTCGCCCTTGGGCAGTTCGAAGACCCACTTCTCTCGGCCGGTGGCCGAGTCCAACGCCACCACCCGGCCGTAGGGCGTGCCTAGATACAGGATCGAGCCGATCACCAGCGGGATCGATTCCGACGCCCGCAGTCCGGTGGGGGAGGCCCGGCCCGCGGTCGGAGGCGGCGCTCCGCCAGCCGCCTGCAGGGCGGCCTTGGCCGCGGCGGCGGCCTCGGCGGTCTGCATATGATAGGTCCAGGCCACCTTCAGCTGGCCGACATTGCCGGGCTTGATCTGGGTCAGCGGCGAATAGCGCATGCCGCCGGCGTCGTTGTGGATGCTGGGCCAGTCGCCGGTCTGGGCGTGGGCGCCCGCGCCCAGAGCGGCGGCCGCCGCGAGGGCGCCGAGCGAGACCCGGGCGAACCGCTGGACCGCGTGAGATCGACTCTGGAACATGGCGCCCCTTCCCTACGCGGCGATCGCCGCTCGGTCGGTCCTGTCGGCCGACCGTGTTTTCTGGTTGGCGGCCAACCTAGCAGGGGCCAAAGGCCTGTCAACAATCTGCATGCAATGTACGATTTTCTGGCCCGCGAAAATCGCTCAACCGCTTTCCGGGTCAGGCCTTGGGCCTAAATCGCCCGTTTTTGCCCCAAAGAGGGTGGAAGCTGAGGGCTTGATTTCCCGCAATCCCGGCGCGAAGCTCTCTCATGTATACTGAAGTCAATTGGAGGGCGGACGGACCTCCAATCCCCAAGGCGTCGTCGAATACGTCAGGGCGAACGCCCCTAAAAACGCGGCCTCCCGCTCAGTTGGCGAGGCGCGACCGGGCTTAACGCCGGCTCCAACGCGGGCCGGCGCCAGCGGACAAACCGCGCCGACACGGCGCCAAGAAATCAAAAGAGGGAGGGACACCCATGCGCAATGGAGAGGTGCGGCTCGCGCTGCTTTCGGCCGCGAGCTTGATGGCGATCACCACCGCCGCGGCGGCGCAACAGGCGCCGGGCGGAGCGGTTGAGGTCGAGGAAGTGGTGGTGACCGGCTCGCGGATCGTCCGCAACGGCTACCAGGCGCCCACCCCGGTGACGGTCGCCAGCACCGAGCAGCTGCAGAAGACCGCCCCGGGCAGCATCCCCGACGGCATCAACCAGCTGCCGCAGTTCACCGGCTCGCGCGGCACCCAGAACACCGGCAACCAGGCCACCGCGCCCAATTCGGGCAACTATCTCAATCTTCGCGGCCTTGGCGCGGTGCGCAACCTGGTGCTGCTCGACGGCCAGCGCATCCCACCCACCAGTTTCGACGGCACGGTCGACACCAATGTCATCCCGCAAGCCTTGATCCAGCGCGTCGACGTGGTCACCGGCGGGGCCTCGGCCGCCTACGGCTCCGACGCCGTCAGCGGCGTCATCAACTTCATCCTCGACACCAAGTTCAACGGCGTGAAGGGCAAGGTGCAGGCGGGGGTGTCCGGTCAGGGCGACGATCGCTCCTGGGGCGCCAGCCTGGCCTATGGCCGCGACATCGGCCAACGCGGCCACCTGCTGCTCAGCGCCGACCACTACAAGCGCGACGGCCTGCCCCGCAACGAGATGCGCCCGCGCGGCGACGAATGGTGGGCCGAGGTCGGCAATGGCACCGCCGCCACGCCCTATCGCAACGCCCGGCCGGTGTTCTACCAGACCGGCACCTTCGGCACGGTGTTCCCGTTCGCCGCCAACAATTCGCGCAACGCCGGCAATCCGCTGGCCGGCTATCACTTCCTCGACAACGGAAGCCTGGCGCCGTTCAACGCCGGGGTGACGCCGCCCGGCAGCAGCAATATCGGCATCGGCGGCGACGGCTCGCCCAGCATCGGCCACAGCCTCACCGGCTCGCAGCTCACCGACCAGGTGTTCGGCCGCTTCGACTACGCCATCACCCCGCACCTCAAGGCCTTCGCCCAGCTGACCCTGGCGGAGTCGCGCAACGAGTTCGTCACCATCGGCTCGGGCACCCAGACCAACGACTTCTGGATCTATTCGACCAACCCCTACCTGCCGACCTGGGCCCAGCAGGCCCTGGCGGCGACGCCGGGCCAGCGGGTCTCGGGCGGACGGATCAACGCCGACCAGCCGTTCAAGCGCGTCAACACCCTGAGCGACGTGGCCACCTTCCTGTCCGGCCTCAGCGGCGAATGGGGCAAGTACAACTGGCGCGCCACCTACGCCCACGGCGACTCGCGGGTGCGTTCGTCGCACTTCGGCAATTTCAATCAGCGCCGCTGGTACGCGGCCCTGGACGCGGTGCGCGGCCCCAGCGGCAACATCGTCTGCAACATCACCATCACCAATCCCGGCCTGATGGACGACTGCATCCCGATCAACATCTTCGGGGCCCATTCGCCGACGGCGGCGAACTGGGCCTGGATCAGCGGGGTGTCGCAGTATCAGGTCAAGCAGCAGATGGACATCGTCGCCGCCGACTTCTCCGGCGACCTGTTCACCCTGCCGGCCGGCCCGGTGTCGTTCGCGGCGGGGGCCGAATACCGCAAGCAGACCCTCGACCAGACCAGCAATTCCGATCCGGCGATCGCCACCGCGACCACCGGCCTGCGGGCCAATGTCAACACCACCATCAACAAGTACAACTCGACCAATGTCGGCATCGCCTCGGGCCAGTATAACGTCAAGGAGGTGTTCGCCGAGACCGCCGTGCCGCTGCTGCGCGACCTGCCGCTGGTGGAGAGCCTCGAGCTCAACGCCGCCGGCCGCTACACCAGCTATTCGACCAGCGGCGGCGTCAGCACCTGGAAGCTGGGCCTCAGCTACAGCCCGATCCACGACATCCGCATCCGCTACGCCCGCTCGCGCGACATCCGCGCCCCGACCCTGAACGAACTCTATGCCGGTCTGCAGGCGGCGCGCGGCGGCTTCAACGATCCGCTGTCGGGCCGCAACGACAACCTGCTGACCTTGCGCAGCGGCAATCCCGACCTCAAGCCCGAGATCGGCGACACCTATACGGCGGGGATCATCTGGCAGCCGAACCAGCTGCCGGGCTTCAGCGCCTCGGTCGACTATTACAACATCGAGATCACCGACGCGATCCAGCTGCTCAACACCAACGACGCCAACACCGAGTGCATCGCCAGCAACGGGACCTCGCCGACCTGCCAGTTCATCATCCGGCCGTTCCCGTACAACCACACGCCGGCGTCGGAGAACTTCCCGACCGCGGTGAGCACGGTGCCGTTCAACCGCGCGCTCGAATACCAGCACGGCATCGACTACGAGGTCTCCTACCAGGCGCCGCTCGACGTCCTCTGGCCGGGCGGCGACGCTCGGCTCGAACTGCGCCTGATCGGCAACTACAATCCCAGCCGCAAGAGCCGCTCGGCCGAAGGCGTCGCCCCGGTCCAGAACGGCAATGTCGTCGCCGGCGGCTCGGCCTTCCCGCAGCACCGGATCAATCTGAACGCCAACTTCGCCAAGGGCCCGTTCAGCCTCAGCGCCCAGGCCCGCTATATCGGCGAGATGAAGCGCACGCGGACGCCCGGGATCTATTACGAGCAGCCGACCATCGAGGCGGTGACCTATGTCGACCTCAACGCCAGCTACCGCTTCGAGATCGACGCCAAGAAGCTCGAGGCCTTCCTGACGGTCAACAACCTGTTCGACCGCGCGCCGCCGCTGCTGCCCAACGGCCAGCCGGGTCAGCAGTACCCGACCAGCCAGGCGATCTACGACGTGGTCGGCCGCTACTTCACCACCGGACTGCGGTTCGAGTTCTGACCGCCGGAAGGACCTCCGCCGCGATGGGCGGCGGAGGTCCCAGGACGCGTGCGTCTCCCCTCAGCGGGCTCGCCCTCGTCCTTCGACAAGCTCAGGATGAGGGCACTGAGACGGCAGTCGAAAACCTCATCCTGAGCTTGTCGAAGGACGAGGTTTTCGCACCCCGACGCAGAGTGTCCGCGGAACCCTAGTGGTTGTGCCGCGGCAGGCGTTGCGAGATGCGCCGGTACTTGGTGGCCATCTCCAGGACGCCGCCGGTCTCCAGCGGCCCGACCTTCTCGCGGAAGATCTCCTCCCACGGCGTCTGGCTGTCGGGCGTGGCCGGAAGCGGTTGCAGCTTGCGGCGGGCGATCTCGTCGTCGGCGACCAGGGCGTCGCAGCGGCCGCGATTGAGATCCAGGCGGATGGTGTCGCCGGTCCGCAGCCACGCCAGGCCGCCGCCGGCCGCGCTCTCGGGCGAGGCGTGGACGATCGACGGACTGTCGGCGGTGCCCGACTGGCGGCCGTCGCCGATGGTCGGCAGGCTGTTGACGCCACGTTTGAGCAGGGCGTCCGGCGGCTGCATGTTGACCACCTCGGCGGCGCCTGGCCAGCCCACCGGCCCGGCCCCGCGCATTACCAGGATGCAGCGCTCGTCGACGTCCAGGTCGGGGTCGTTGATGCGGGCGTGATAGTCGTCGCCGCCGTCGAAGACGATCGCCCGGCCCTCGAACACCCCCTCGTCGCCGGGGGTGCTCAGATAGCGGTCGCGGAACTCCTGGCTGATGACGCTGGTCTTCATGATCGCGAAGTCGAACAGGTTGCCGCTCAGCGGGAACAGGCCGGCGTTCAGCTTCAGCGGATCGTCGAAGGCGCGGATCACCTCGCGGTCGACGCTTTGGCGGCCCACCAGGCCCTGCGCGATCGACTTGCCGGTGACGCCCAGACGGTCGCCGTGCAGCTTGCCCGCCACCAGCAGCTCGCACATCACCGCCGGCACGCCGCCGGCCCGGTGGAAGCGCTCGCCCAGAAAGCGGCCGGCCGGCTGCATGTCGACCAGCAGCGGCAGGGCGTAGCCGTGATCCAGCCAGTCCTTGGTGGTGATCTCGACACCGGCGTGGCGGGCCATGGCGGTGATGTGCGGCTGGGCGTTGGTCGAGCCGCCGATGACGCTGGTCAGGGCGATGGCGTCGAGGAAGGCCTCGCGGGTCAGGATCTTCGACGGCCGCAGGTCCTCGTAGGCCATCTCGA
>JAQGIN010000501.1 GCA_028291125.1 Caulobacter sp. | reverse complement strand
CGGGACCGCCGGGGCCGCCCGCCGCGCCGCCGCTCTGGGCGCCGTGGATCAGGGTCCAGGCCAGCCAGACCACCGCCGCCAGGGCCGCCAGGGCCACGACGCCGCCGAGGAGGGTGACACGCCGGCTGGGCTTGTGGGCGAGGTGGGGCGAGCGGGGATCGGTCATTGCAAGGCCTCGGAGCGCGCCGACGGCGCGCGGCGGAGAGGGTCGAGAACGCCGACCGTCAGGCCGGCGATACGGAGGGACGCGACGAACGCGGCGTCCGCACACGCCGTCGCCCGGCGCGCCGTCGAGCGCGTCGGTCCACCGCTCAAGCTAAACCGCTCGGGCGGGCATTCGATCCAAGGATCGTGTCGGAAAGGCGCCGGGGCGCGGCGCGGCCGCCGTCATCGGCGAAGGGCGTGGTCATGGCGGACTCCGAAATTCCTCGGACCTGCCTAGCGACTCAATGTGCCCATCTCATTGCCGACTTGAAATCGGCCGGTCGCCGCGCGCAACGCTTCGGCGACAAGGCCCGGAATCGAAAACGCCGCGCGGTCGCCCGCGCGGCGTCACGATCCGGGATGGAAGAAGCCTAGGCGGCCAGCGCCTTGATCTCGGCTTCCGCCGTTTCCAGCGACTGGGCGCGCTGCGCGTCGCCCATGGCCACGCCCTCGGCGCGGATGAAGGTGATGTCGGTGATCCCGAAGAAGCCGAACACCCCGCGCAGATAGGTCTCCTGATGGTCGAGAAAGGCGGCCGGCGTGCCCGCGCTGTAGAAGCCGCCGCGCGACGAGGCGATGATCACCGTCTTGCCGCCGGCCAGACCTTGGACGCCGGTCTCGCTGTAGCGGAAGGTGCGGCCGGCGATGGCCAGACGGTCGATCCAGGCCTTGAGCTGGCTGGGAATGGCGAAATTGTACATCGGCGCGCCGACCACCACGATGTCGGCGGCCAGGAACTCGTCGAGCGCGTCCTGGCCGGCGGCGAAGTCGTGCTGGATCGCCGCGTCCTCGGGAACCGCGCCCTGGCCGGCCGCCAGGTGGGCGCCGGTCAGGTGGCCGACCGGATCGGCGGCGAGATCGCGGCGAACGATCTGCAGCTTGGGGTGCAGGGCCTGTTGCGCCGCGACGATGCTGGCGGAGAGCTGGCGGCTGACCGAGCCGGGGCCGAGGATACTGGAATCGACGTGCAGGAGGTTCATGACGGGGGTCCTTTGATGAGGTTTGAAAAACAGGGATTTCAGGCGGACGAACATCAGGCGGAGACCCGCTCGAGCACGCCCATGCGGCCGGCCTGGTAGTCGCGGATGGCGGCCTCGATCTCGGCGCGGCTGTTCATCACGAACGGGCCGTGGCGGACCAGCGGCGCGTCGAGCGGCGGTCCGCCGAGCAGCAGCAGTTCGGTCGGGCCGTCGGCGGACAGGGTCAGCGCGTCGCCATCGCCAAGGTCGGCGAAGTCGTGCGGACCGAGCGGGGCGTGCGAACCGACCCGGACGCCGCCGGCGATGACATAGAGGCCCAGCTCGATGTCGGGCGGCGGACGGATCCGCGCCTCGCCGCCGGCGGCGAAGACGATGTGGGCGGCGAACGGCTGGGCGAAGGTGTCGACCGGGCCGCGGGCCCCGGCCAGGTCGCCGGCGATCAGCCGCAGCTCGGCGTCGCCCACCGCCAGACGGGGAATGGCCTCGCGGCGATGGACGCGGAACGCCGGCGCCACGTGCTTTTGGCCCTTGGGCAGGTTGATCCACAGCTGCAGCGCCTGCAGGTCGCCGCCGCGCTCGCGGATCGACGGCCCCGGACCTTCGTCGTGGATGACGCCGCGGCCGGCGCGCATCCATTGCGCCTCGCCGGCCTCGATGACGCCGGTGTTGCCGGCGCTGTCCTGGTGCTCCAACGATCCGTCGAGCAGATAGGTCAGGGTCTCCATGCCGGCGTGCGGATGGGGATTGGGCGGGAAGGCCGCGTTCGGCGCCAGCGGCGTCGGCCCGAAGTGGTCGAGCAGGATGAACGGCCCGACCCCGGGCCGGCCGGCGTCGGGAATGGCCCGGCGGATCAGCAGGCCGGGGCCGTCGATGGTCTCGACGGCCGGACCGGCCCGAAGCACTTGGCGATGGCGAGAAACGGTGGTCACCGTGAAACTCCTCTCGACGCGAACATTGCGTCACAGAAGCAGTTACGGTTTCGAGAGCTACCGTGGTAGCCTATATGATACGATGCCATCCATCGTCAGGAGCGATACATGATCGACGGCGTTTCTCTCGATCAATTGCGGACCTTTCTCGCCGCCGTGGACGAGGGCAGCTTCTCGGCCGCCGGCCGCAGGCTGCGCCGGGCGCAGTCGGTGGTCAGCCAGACCCTGGCCAATCTCGAGGCCCAGCTGGGCGTGCGGCTGTTCGATCGCGGCGGCCGCCTGCCGGTGCTGACCGAGGCCGGCCAGGCCCTGGTCGGCGAGGCGCGGACCGTGGCCGGCAGCATGGACGTCTTCAAGGCCCGGGCCCGCGGCCTGGCCGGCGGGCTGGAGCCCGAGCTGTCGGTGGCGATCGACGTGATGTTCCCGATCGAGGTCTTCACCCACGCGGTCGGCGCCTTCCAGGGCGAATTCCCCGACACGCCCCTCCGCGTCTATGTCGAGGCCCTGGGCGCGGTGCTGCAGCCGGTGCTCGACGGCCGCTGCGCCTTCGCGGTGCTGGGAACCCTGCCCACCGTGCCGCCGCAGCTGAGCCAGGAGCGGCTGCTGTCGGTGCGCATGGTGATGGTGGCGTCGCCCGACCATCCGCTGGCCCTGCGCAAGGGGCCGATCCCCAAGAGCGCCCTGGCCGAGCACGTGCAGCTAGTGCTGACCGACCGCTCCGACCTGTCGCAGGGCCGGGAGTTCGGGGTGCTGTCGCCGAAGACCTGGCGCCTGGCCGATCTCGGCGCCAAGCACGCCTTCCTGCGGGCCGGGCTCGGCTGGGGCGGCATGCCCCTGCACGGCGTGGCCACCGACCTGGTCGACGGGACCCTGGTCGAACTGC
>JAQGIN010000481.1 GCA_028291125.1 Caulobacter sp. | reverse complement strand
AAGACCATGGAGCGACTGGCCGCCAAGCTGCCTGCGGGCATCGGCTACGAGTGGACGGGCCTGTCGCTGCAGGAACGGGAATCCGGCGCCCAGGCGCCCGCGCTCTACGCGCTTTCGATCCTGGTGGTCTTCCTGCTGCTGGCGGCGCTTTACGAGAGCTGGTCGATCCCGCTGTCGGTGATCATGGTCATCCCGCTGGGCGTCGTCGGCGCCCTGCTGGCCACCACCTTCCGCGGCCTGAGCAACGACATCTACTTCCAGGTCGGGCTGCTGACGACCATCGGCCTGGCCTCGAAGAACGCCATCCTGATCGTCGAGTTCGCCAAGGACCTGCACGAGGGCGGAAGGTCCCTGGTCGACGCCACGCTGGAGGCGGTCCGCATCCGTCTGCGGCCGATCCTGATGACCTCGCTGGCCTTCATCTTCGGCGTGCTGCCGCTGGCGATCTCCAACGGGGCCGGCTCGGGCAGCCAGCACGCCATCGGCACCGGCGTGATCGGCGGCATGATCTCGGCCACCCTCCTGGCGATCTTCTTCGTCCCGCTGTTCTTCGTGCTGGTCGAGCGCGTGTTCAAGCCCAAGCCCCGGCGCGCGGCTCACGCCGACACGCCCGCGGCTCCCTCGGAAAGCCACTAAGATGACGCGTACGCTCCTCTCCGCCCTGCTGGCCGGCGTCGCCCTGTCGGCGTGCACCCTGGCCCCGCCCTATGAGCGCCCGGCCCTGCCGATCGCCCAGAGCTGGCCGACGCCGGTCGCCGCCTCCGCTCAAGGCGTCTCGGCCGATACGCTGGCCTGGCGCGAGGTGTTCCAGGACCCGCGCCTGCAAGGGGTCATCGAGCTGGCTCTGGCCCAGAACCGCGACCTGCGGGTGGCGGTGCTGAACATCGAGCGGGCCCGCGCCCAGTACGGCGTCCAGCGCGCCGCCCTGCTGCCCGGCATCAACGGCGTAGTCTCCGGCTCCAAGGGCCGGACTCCGGCCGCCCTGTCGCAGACCGGCGCCGCCGTGGAGACCGAGCAGTACAGCGCCACCGTCGGCTTCTCCGCCTATGAGCTGGACCTGTTCGGCCGGGTGCGCAGCCTTAACCAGGCGGCCCTGCAGAACTTCTTCGCCACCGAGGAGAACCGCCGCGCCGCCCAGATCAGCCTGATCGCCGAAACCGCCTCGACCTGGCTGACCCTGGCCGCCGACGAGGACCAGCTGCAGCTGTCGCGCGACACCCTGAAGTCCCGCGTGGACGCCCTGGACCTGACCCAGAAGCGCTTCGACGCCGGGGCCACCTCGGCGCTGGAGCTGCGCCAGGCCCAGACCCTGGCCGAGCAGTCGCGCACCGACGTCGCCGCCTTCGAGGCCCAGGTCGGCCAGGACCGCAACGCCCTGCGCCTGGTGGTCGGGGCCGACATCCCGGCCGAACTGGCGCCGGCCGGCGGCCTGGTCACCGCCCAGATCCTGCCCGACCTGCCGGTCGGCCTGCCCTCGGACGTGCTGGCCCGCCGCCCCGACGTGCTGTCGGCCGAGCACGTGCTGCAGGGCCAGAACGCCAATATCGGCGCGGCCCGAGCGGCCTTCTTCCCGCGCATTAGCCTGACCGCCGCCACCGGCGTCGCCAGCCCCGACCTCGACGGCCTGTTCAGCAGCGGCGGCGGGACCTGGAGCTTCGCGCCGCAGATCAGCCTGCCGATCTTCGCCGGCGGAGCCAATGTCGCCAATCTGAAGGGCGCCCGCGCCAGTCGCGACATCGCCGTGGCCCAGTACGAAAAGGCCGTGCAGACCGCGTTCCGCGAGGTCGCCGACGCCCTGGCGGTGCGGGCCACCGTGTCCGACCGGGTCTCGGCCCAGGAGCGGCTGGTGGCGGCGGCCGGCGACAGCCAGCGGCTGTCACGGGCCCGCTACGACAGCGGCGTCGACAGCTATCTGACCCTGCTCGACGCCCAGCGCACCTACTACGCCGCCCAGCAGAGCCTGATCAGCGCCCGGCTGGTGCGGGCCAATAACCTGGTCACCCTGTACAAGGCCCTCGGCGGCGGCGGCGGCGCGGTCTAGGGCGCCCGGCGCCAGACGGAGATCGGCACGGTCCCGTCCGGCGCCGCCGGCACCTTGTAGGACAGCGTATCGTCGGTCAGCTGGTACTGGCGCGTCTGCGTCGTCCCCTCCCAGTTGGGAAAGGAGGCGCGCGCGATGCGGAAGGTCAGCACGCCGTGGGCCGGGTCGGCGGCGATCGTTCCGAAATGGGTGCTCGAACCCAGCACCGCGCTCTCGTACTCGGCCGGCGCGCCCTTGCGCTTATCGCCGGCGGCGAACTTCGGGCGCTCGGCCTTGAAGATCTGCAGCGAATAGCGGCCCTGACCGTCGATGATAAGTCGTCCTTGCGGATCGGCGCCGTAGCCAGGCGTGCGGTGGCCGTCGGGGTGCAGGTCGTCGGCCGCGACCAGGGTCCAGGTTCCCGCCAGCGCCGCCTCGGCGGCCGCCGCCGCCGAGGCGGCCAGCAGGCCCAGGGCGAGGACCGCGCCCGCCATGTTTCTTCCATTCCGTCCCATGGTTTCCCTCCACCAGTCGTGTAACCTGTTAAATAAGTTACTAGTGCAAACTCCCCGAACACCTGTAACCTGTCAAGCCGGTAGAGGCCTCGGAGCGGTGCGCGGATGACGGCGAAGGCGGAGATCCGCGACGGCTTCAAGTTTCGCGGTGGCCATCTGGCCCTGGACCTCCCGGCCACCGTCACCGGCCGCCTGGGCGCCGCGCCGCGCGACCTGCTGGCCGCGCCTGGC
>JAQGIN010000461.1 GCA_028291125.1 Caulobacter sp. | reverse complement strand
GTCCCCGAAGCGCCTCCGCCAACAGGCGCCGGTCGGGCCCCAGTTGCGCGGCCACGACCTTCCAGCGGTCGCCCAGGCCGACAAGTTCGTCCTGGACGAGCTCGATCAGGAGGTCGGACAGGAAGTTGGAGATCGTGGAGATCAGGACGTTGTGGGAGGCTTGCGCCAACAGCCTGAGAAACGCCCGCAAATTCTCGGCCAATTGTTCGTTCGTTTCGGCCTTGTCGAGGACGTTCAAGACCTCGACGAGGGCGTCGAGCTCCTCGTCGGTGGCGTTCTGGCAGGCCAGGACGGCGGCCTTGCCCTGCAGCGCCTCGAGGATGTCCAAGATCTCGAGAAGTTGGACCTTTTCCAGTTCGATGAGGGTGCTGGCCGCCAGGGCGAACATCAGATCAGCCGCCGCGGTGACATAGATTCCCATGCCGTGGCGAGGCTCGACAAGGCAGACGGCCGATAAGCCGCGGATGGCCTCCCGGACCGTGGGGACGCTCACCTGATACCATTCGGCCAGCTCGCGTTCCGACGGCAGCTTTGAGCCGCGAGGATACTTGCCTTGCAGGATCTGATCGCGCAGGTCGGCGATGATCTGCTCGGCCGCGTTGCCTCGGCTCAAGGATATCCGTGCGGACGATGGCTTCGGCGATTCGGTCATGCAGGTCTCGTAACAAGTCTACGCCCATCATGGCGCGTAAGGAAAACGGGGACTGATCGCCGAGCCAATAGCAGATCCGACAAAAACCGTCGCCGAGCCGAGACTTCGGCGCACGCTCTACGCTCTTGCGTCCTCAATCGCGCCGCAGGACCCCATGGCGACCCCGATCCCAAACCCCGCCTCGGGCGCAAAACGGTCCGACCGGGCGCGCGGGACGGATCGGCCATGCCATAGGGCGGCGGGGCGAAAGCCGAACCGATTGGCGCCGGGCGGACGCGGCCCCGACACCTAGGCGCCGCCCGGGGTCTTGGCGAGCGATCCGACCTGGCCCCGTGAGAAGACCATGGGGCTGAGGGCGAACACGGCCAGGGCGGCGCCCAGGGCCGCCAGTCCGGCGATCATGAACAGCGCCGGAAGGGGGACGTGCGCGCCGATCAGCAGTCCGCCGACGACCGGGCCGACCACGGCCCCGATCCGGCCGACCCCGAAGGCCCAGCCGACGCCGGTCGAGCGCAGGGCGGTTTCGTACAGTTGCGAGGAGAGTGCGATGGCGCACATCTGCGCCCCGACGGTGAACAGGCCAGCGACAAAGGCGATGGCCAGCAGCAGATGGCTGGACTGCCCGACAACGCCGATCAGCGATATCGCCACCGCGCCGATGACATAGGCGGCCGCGATGGGTTTGGCGGAGGCCAGGCGGTCGGAGATCCTGCCGATCACGATCCCGCCGATGATGCCGCCGAGATTGAGCGCGGTCACGGCGAGCACGGCGCTCTTCATGCCCAGGCCCGCTTGGCGCGCCAGCAGCGGCAGCCAGCTGACGAGGAAGACCGTCAGCAGCAGGCTGCAGAACAGAGCAAACCAGATCAGGGCGGTGCGGGGCGCTCGGCCGCCGGTGAACAGGCTGGCGACCGATCCGGCGGCCGCGTGCTCGCCGCGCGCGGTCTGTCCGTCCCAGGCGATCTGGCAGCCCATCTTCCGGAAGACCCGCTCCACCGCGGCGGTCTTGCCCTTTATGGCCAGGAAACGCGCCGATTCCGGGACCAGGCCGATGAAAACCGGCAGCAGGGCGAGGGGGAAGAGGCCGCCGATATAGAACAGGCTGCGCCACCCGTAGAGGGGGATGAGTTGCGCGGAGATGATCCCGCCGATCGCCGAACCCAGGGGAAAGCCGCAGAACATCATCGCCACGATGTTCGTCCGGTATCGCTTGGGGGAAAATTCGGCGGCGATCGCGATGATGATGGGCAGCGCGCCGCCCAGGCCAAAGCCGGTGGCGAGCCGCACCGCGATCAGATCCGAAACGGAATGGGCGAACGGCGTCGCCAGCGATCCCAGCGCGAAGATCAAGATCGTGACGATCAGAACCGGTTTGCGGCCCCAACGGTCGCCCGCCTGCCCAAAAAGGAACGCCCCGATCATTCCGCTGAACAAGGCTGAGGCGAACACCGGGCCAAACAGCGCCGGATTGACCCGCCAGTCCGCCGCGATCGCCGGAGCCACCAGCCCGATGATCTGCGTGTCGAAGCCGTCGATCATCGCCACCAGGGCGCACAGGACGATGACAGAAATCTGGAAGGGTCCCAGCCTGGCTGAGTCGATGACCGTGTCGAGATCGGCGCGTTCGCTCATTGGCGGCTTTCCTTCCTTTTTGTACTCTGTTAACTGGTGACTAGCTCAGTTGGCTGCGGGTGTCCACACGGATCGCCGATGCGGGCATTTCATCAGGGAGATTTCGAGAGTGGCGAAATGGAAGCGCTACGTGCTGGGGCGCCGCGACGACGGCAAATCGTACGTCAAGTCGACCGACGCCACGATGGTGAAGCAAGAGGAGGGCGTCTATTATCGCGTGGAGATATGGGCGACGTCCGAAGCGCCGGTGGATAACAGCATCGAAGAAGACCGGGCGCTGACATCCTTGACGCGTGAGCCCAAGCCAGGCGGGGCGACATTTCGGATGCTTGAAATTTTCCCTGACAGCCTCGACCGGGAAGATCAGCGCCGAAAAATCGAAAAGCTCCACATCGAGACCCGCCA
>JAQGIN010000454.1 GCA_028291125.1 Caulobacter sp. | reverse complement strand
GGGACTGAGGATGTGGACCAGCGGCAGGGCCGGGCCGGCGGCCGCGGCCCGCGCCTGGGTCGGGGCGCCGGCCGGCAGGGCCGCCACCACCGTGCGCTCGTCGGGCAGGTAGCGGCCGCGGACGAAGCCGGTCAGCGCGTCCAGCGACGGATAGCCGGACGGATCGGCGGAAGCCCGCACCGTATAGGCCAGGGTCTGTTCGTCGGGCTCGGCCCCGGCGGCGATGTTGTAGGCCGCCAGCTCCTGGATCGGCGTTTCCTGGGCGACGTTGTCGAACCGCAGCTTGCCGCCCTTCAGGGCGCTGAACTGGTTGTAGGTCCGCTCCTCGCCCTTGGGCCGCTTGGCCAGCAGGGTCTGCTTGCCGTCGGCGGCGACATAGATCAGGTCGCCATAGGCCGCGCCCTGGAATTCCAGGTGGTTCCAGGTCTCGTCGGGCAGGGTGAAGGTCACCGCCTTGCCGCCGTCGACATAGGTGTTCCAGTCCGGCAGCTCGAAATAGTCGTGCCGGCCCGGCAGGCGCGAGCGGTTATAGACCCCCGGCCAGGTGGTTTCGGGGATGCCGTCCGAACCGCCGCTCATCCGCTGCTTGAGGTCATAGGCGTCGGTGAACTCGACCTTGCGAATGACGGTGGCGGGGTCGGCCAGATAGGTCGGCGGATCGCCGGCCCGGTCCCAGCCCAGGCGCGTGCGCCACTCGTCGCGCCACGGGGCGGCGGCCAGGCCGCGCTCGGGGGCGGTCTCGGTCGGCGCGGTCCCGGCCGCCAGGCCGGCGATCGAGGCCGAGGCCAGGGCGTGATCGTAGATGCGAATGTCGTCGACGTCGCCGCCGCGGATGAACTGGTAGGCGCTCTGCACCTGGTGCGGCGAAATCGTCCGGCTGTGGGGCCCGAACTGGTCGAGGCCGGCGTCGAGCACCGCCGCCTGGGCCTTGGTCGCCACCGGCTTGCCGTCGATATAGAGGGCGATGCCCGTCGTTTCGTCCCAGGTGAAGGTCACCAGGATCCACTGGTCGGGCTTGGGGGCCGCGGCCACGGTGCTGACCCGCACCCGGGCCAGGTTGTTGTCGGTGACGAAGGCGTCGAAGCCCTTGCCGTTCCAGTCGATGCGCAGCCAGGCCATGTCCCAGCTGGTGTGATCGGCGTAGCCGACGCGGAACAGCGGGAAGGGCGTCGGGCCGACCGGATCGCGGGCCCGCCAGTAGAAGCTCAGCGTGCCCCGCTGGGCGTAGATGTTGCCCGGGGCCTTCCAGCTGAGCACCTCCTCGCCCGAGGCGTCGATATAGGCGCCGTGGACCGGGTCCGACTTGATCTTGACCTTGTCGGCGAAGTTCGGCTGGGCCTCGCCGCCGGCGATGTCGGCGACCAGGCCCTTGTCGCCGGTCAGCTGGAACAGCAGGCCGGGGGCGGTGGCGGCGTGGGCGCCGATCGGGGCCATCAGGGCCGCCGACAGCATCAGTGCGCGCTTGAGGGTCGATTTGGAAACGCGTCGGGCCATGGCGGCCTCCGTTGGTGTTTTTGAAGGACGCCGGGTCAAGCCGAGGTCGTACCGGATTTGGGGTCGGCCAGGACCGAGCGGGCCTGGTCCAGATCAAGCGCCCCGTCCCACTTGGCGATGGCGACGGTGGCGACGCTGTTGCCGATCAGATTGGTCACCGCCCGCGCCTCGTTGAGGAAGCGGTCGACGCCGAGCAGCAGAACCAGGCCGCTGACCGGGATGGCGTGCATGGTCGACAGGGTCGCCGCCAGGGTGACGAAACCGGCCCCGGCGACGCCGGCCGAGCCCTTGGAGGTCAGCAGCAGCACGCCGAGGATCACCGCCTGGTCCATCATCGACAGGTGGGTGTTGGTGGCCTGGGCCACGAACACCGCGGCGATGGTCAGATAGATGCAGGTGCCGTCGGCGTTGAAGGTGTAGCCGGCCGGCAGCACCATGCCGACCACCGGCTTGGCGCAGCCCAGCTGTTCGAGTTTCTCCATCAACCGCGGCAGCACCGCCTCGGTCGAGCAGGTGCCCAGCACCACGAAGATCTCCTCGCGGATGAAGCGCAGGAAGGCGAAGAACGGCAGGCCGGTGCTGCGAAACACGCCGCCCAGCACCACCAGCACGAAGATCAGGCAGGTGGCGTAGAGGGCGATCAGCAGGTGGGCCAGAGACCACAGCGTGCCCAGGCCGTACTTGCCGATGGTGAAGGCGATCCCCGCCCCCGCCCCCAGCGGCGCCAGGCGCATGACCATGCCGACCACCTTGAACAGGGTCTGCAGGAACAGGTCGATGATGTCGATCAGCGGCCGCGATCGCTCGCCCAGCTGGCTCATGCCGACGCCCACCAGCACCGACAGCAGGATGACCTGCAGCATGGCCCCCTTGGCGAAGGCGTCGACCAGGGTGGTCGGGATGATGTCGAGCAGGAACGGGATCACCCCCTGCTCCTTGGCCGCCGCGGTGAAGCCGGCGATGGCGTGGCCGTCGATGGCGGCCGCGTCGATGTTCATGCCGGCGCCGGGCTTCAGCACATTGACCACCACCAGGCCGATCACCAGGGCGATGGTCGACAGCACCTCGAAATAGACCAGCGACCGCACGCCGATGCGGCCAACGTCCTTGAGGTCGCCCATGCGGGCGATGCCGACCACCACCGTGCCGAACACGATCGGGGCCAGCAGCATCTTGATCAGCTTGATGAAGCCGTCGGCCAGCGGCTTCAGCGTCGCGCCGACCTCGGGCCAACACACGCCGATCACGGCGCCGATCACCATGGCGATCAGCACCTGGATATAGATCTGGCCTAGCAGTCGCCTGAGTGTCGGCATTTCGTCCCCTGGTGGTCGTCGCCCCGCTTGTCGCCGCGGGATCTCAAAGTCGTTAGGCCGCGCTGCGGCCGGCGGCCGAGCCGTCGGACAGAGCGCGCATCAGCTTGTGCAGTTCGGCCTTGGCCTCGAATCCGACGCCGGGCACATTGGGCAGGCCGACATAGCCGTTCTCCACCGCGATGCCGTCGGCGAAGCCGCCGAACGGCTTGAACACGTCGGGATAGGACTCGTTGCCGCCCAGGTGCAGGCCGGCGGCGATGTTCAGCGACATCTGGTGGCCGCCGTGCGGCACGATCCGCCGCGACGACCAGCCGTTCTCCTCCAGCACCTCCAGGGTGCGCAAATATTCGACCAGGCCGTAGGACAGGGCGCAGTCGAACTGCAGGAAGTCGCGGTCGGGCCGCAGGCCGCCGTGGCGCAGCAGGTTGCGGGCGTCCTGGTGCGAGAACAGGTTCTCGCCGGTGGCCATCGGCAGGTCGTAGTGCCGCGACAGCTCGGCCTGCAAGGCGTAGTCCAGCGGATCGCCGGCCTCTTCGTACCAGAACAGATTGTAAGGCTTCAGGGCCTCGGCGTAGCGGATGGCGGTGTCGAGGTCGAAGCGGCCATTGGCGTCGACCGCCAGGTTCTGGCCGTCGCCGACGATCTCCAGCACCGACTCGATGCGGCGCAGGTCCTCGTCGAGCGAGGCCCCGCCGATCTTCATCTTCACCACCTTGTAGCCGCGGTCGCGATAGCTGCGCATCTCGGCCTGCAGCTGGGCGTCGTCCTTGCCCGGATAGTAGTAGCCGCCGGCGGCGTAGACCCAGACCTTGTCGTCGGCGACACCGCCGCGATAGCGGTCGGCCAGCAGGCGGTACAGCGGCTGTTCGGCGATCTTGGCCACCGCGTCCCACACCGCCATGTCCAGCGTGCCCACCGCCACCGAGCGCTCGCCGTGGCCGCCGGGCTTCTCGTTGGTCATCAGGGTCTTCCAGATGGCGAACGGGTCGAGATTGGCGTTGGCCTCGTCGATCAGGCTGTCGGGCTTGGCCTCCAGCAGCCGCGGCAGGAACCGCTCGCGCATCAAGGCGCCCTGGCCGTAGCGGCCATTGGAGTTGAAGCCGTAGCCGACGACCGGCTTGCCATCGCGCACCACATCGGTGATGACGGCGACGACCGAGCAGGTCATTTTCGAGAAGTCGATATAGGCGTTGGCGATCGGCGAGGCGATGGAGACGGTCGTCTCGCGGATGTCGATAATACGCACGGTATTCTCCAGCTAAGCAACTGGACGGTAGGCAAGCCCCCCGGTCGGGGCCAATGCCGTTCTTCGTCGTCGCTATGCGCAACGGGCATTGTTTATGGAATTGATCTGGCTCGAAGACTTCGTCGCCCTGGCCGAGACCGGCAATTTCTCGCGGGCGGCCGAGAGCCGCCACGTCACCCAGCCGGCCTTCAGCCGCCGGGTGCGGGCGTTGGAGGATTGGGTCGGGGCGCCCCTGTTCGACCGCGGCGCCCACGGCGTCACCCTGACCGCGGCCGGCGAGCAGTTCCAGACCGGGGCCGACGAGCTGATCCGTCGCATCACCCAGCTGCGCCGCGAGGCTCGCGAGGCCAGCGGCCGCGAGCAGGCGACCCTGCGCTTCGCCGCCACCCACGCCCTGTCCTTCACCTTCTTCCCGCGCTGGATCCGCGAGCTGGAATCGCGCGCGCCGCTGGGGGCCCTGCGGCTGATCTCCGACAGCATGCAGGCCTGCGAGGAGCTGATGTCGCTGGGCCAGGCCCAGTTCCTGCTATGCCACCACCACGCCGCCGCCCCCAGCCGGTTCTCGGTCGGGGCCGCCTTCCGCTCGGCGGTGGTCGGCCAGGACTTCCTGGCTCCCTTCGTCGCTCCCGACGAGGCCGGCGCGCCGCTGTGGAGCCTGAGCGAGGGCGAGGCCGACGTGCCCTATCTGGCCTATAGCGCCGAGTCCGGCCTGGGGCGCATCGTCGAGGCCCAGCGGTTCGCCGACCGCGCCGTCGGCCTGCGCGAAACCTTCTCGGCCCGCCTGGCCGCCACCTTGATGACCATGGCCCGCGACGGGCGCGGCGTCGCCTGGCTGCCGGTCAGCCTGGCCGAACAGGACCTGGCCCAGGGCCGGCTGGTGCGGGCCGGCGGCGGCGACTGGGAGGTGGCGGTCGATATCCGCGTGTTCCGGCCCAACGCCCGCCAGAGCGCGGCGGCCGAAACCTTCTGGAGCCAGCTCGCCGTCGCCTAAAAAAATGGGGCGCCGCGGGGGGATGCGACGCCCCAGAGAGGGGGAGACTGGAAAGGGGTGGGGTCGGCTAGCCGGGCTTCTTCTTCGCCGCCGGCGCCGCGTGGACCGCGCCGCCCGCCTCGAGCCGATAGGCCGGGCCGGACTTGACCGCGAGGACGACGCCGTCGGTGTGGACGTCGCCGTTGCGCACCAGCAGGCCGCGGCGGGCCTCGATGCGGATGTTCTTCAGGCGCAGGTTGCGGATCGCCCGCTCGGGCAGGCCGACGACGATCCCGGCCTGGTCGGCGCCGGTGGCCACCAGGCCGTCGACGGTGATGTCGACCATCTCGGGCGTCTTGTCGTGGACATAGGGCTGGGCCGGATCGTTCGGCCCCGGCCAGATCTGGTTGCCCAGCAGGAAGCCGCCCGGCTGCAGCTGCTTCTGCGCCTCCTTCAGGTCGAGGGGGCGGTATTCGTAGTAGCTGGTGAACACCAGCGGCGTCTCGACGTCCTTCATGCGGTTATTGACGAACGTCACGTCGCGGATCAGGCCGCCGTGGCCGCGCATCGACTTGACGCGGACGCCGTACATCGAGCCGTCGAAGCTGTTGTTCTCCACCCGCACCCGGGTGACGCCGCCACTGGCTCCGCTGCCGATCGAGATCCCCCGTCCGGCCAGCACGGTGTTGCCCGAGATCAGGATGTCGGACGACACCGCGTCGGGATAGGCCGGATCCGGGCCGTTGGACTTGATCGCGACGGTGTCGTCGCCGACGCTGATGACATTGTTGGTGATCGCCACGTGGCGGCTGTTGGTCGGGTCGATGGCGTCGGTGTTGGGCGCGTGGGCCGGAGCGGTGATCCGCACCTTGTTGATGGTCACATGGTCGCTGTTGTTGAGCACCAGGTGGTAGGACGGCGAGTTCTCCAGCCGCACGCCCTCGAACCGCACGTCGCGGCTGTTGGTCACCAGCACCAGCCGCGGCCGCTCGTCCTTCTGCTGCTGACGGGCCTGGCCGTTGGTGGCGAAGTCGGGATTGGACCGCCAGACCGCGCGGATACGCTCCCACCAGACCGCGCCCTGGCCGTCGATCAAGCCCTCGCCGACCACGGCGACATTCTTGGCGTCCTTGATGTTGATCAGCGCCGCGCGCTTGCCGTCCGGGAACAGCGCCTCGTCGGTGCCGGCCAGGACCTCGGCGCCCTTTTGCAGCTCGAGGCGGATGTTGCTGCGCAGCTGGATCGGCCCGATCAGCCATTCGCCGCGCGGCACGCGGACCGTGCCGCCGCCGGCCTGGGCGCAGGCCTCGATCGCCTTCTGGAAGGCCTCGGTGTCGAACCAGATGCGGGTGCCCTGGGCGCCGTAGTCGCGCACGTCGCAGACCTTGGCGGGGAACTTGTTGACCGACTGGGCCTGGGCGGCGCCCGCGCAGGCCAGCACAGCGGCCACGCCCACGGCGCTCAACAGCCGCGCTTCAAGATGCTTCGTCATCGATCGACCTCCCCAACCCCACTATGGCGACGACCACTCCGGGCCGCTCGCCTGTATCCAGCCTAGACCGCGATTACGCGGAACGCTCATGCCGATGCGGGTTCAGCCCATGCGCGTTCGGCATGGCGATCGTTGGCATCGGCATTGGCCAAAGCACGACGCCCCGGAACACCCTCGATGTGGGGTTGGCTGACGAACGACCGGGCGCGCATCGACGCGGCCGGCGATGCGGAGGCGAGCCCCGATCACAAAAGACCTGGCTTGAGCCGGGCTTCATGGAGGGAAACGTCATGCGCTTGCGTTCCGCGAGACGCCTCGGCCTGCTGGTCGGCGCGTCAGTATCGATTCTGGGTTTCACCGCCGGCGCCGTCCAGGCGCAACAGGCCCCAGCCGCCCCCGCCGACAATGAAGTGGACGCGGTGGTGGTCACCGGCTTCCGCGCCAGCCTGGCCAGCGCCATCGCCGTCAAACGCTCCGAGGCCGGCATCGTCGACGTCATCAAGGCCGAGGACATCGCCGCCTTCCCCGACCTCAACCTGGCGGAATCCCTGCAGCGCATTCCCGGCGTGGCCATCACCCGGGTGGCCGGCGAAGGCCGCCAGATCTCGGTCCGAGGCCTGGGCCCGGAATATACCCGCGTCCGCATCAACGGCATGGAGGCGCTAGCCACCTCCGGCGGCAGCGACAGCGGCGGCGCGGCGGGCAACAACCGCGGCCGCGGCTTCGACTTCAACGTCTTCGCGTCCGAGCTCTTCAACGGCCTGACGGTGCGCAAGACCGCCTCGGCCGACGTCGAGGAAGGCTCGCTGGGGGCCACGGTCGACCTGGCCACCAGCCGGCCCTTCGACTACCGCAAGCCGACCTTCGTGCTGTCGGGCCAGATGGGCTACAACGACCTGTCGAAGAGCTCCGACCCACGCTTCGCGGCCCTCGCCAGCCGCACCTGGGCCGACGGCCGCATCGGAGCCCTGCTCTCGGTGGCCTATGGCGAGCGCGACGTCATCGAGGACAGCCACGGCACCACCCGCTGGGGCCAGGGCGGCGCCAACGGCGGCTTCAATTCCGCCTCCACCCTGCCCGGCTATACGCTGGCCCAGATCAACACCAGCTCGGCCAGCGCCATCTTCCATCCGCGCAATCCCAGCTTCAACAGCTTCGAGCACGTCGAGAAGCGGCTGGGGATCACCGGCTCGATCCAGGTCCGCCCGACCGACAGGACCCTGGTGTCGTTCAACGGCCTCTATGGCAAGCTGGACGGCCAGCGCACCGAGCACCTGCTGCAGGCGATCTCGTTCTCGCGCAGCGGCTCGGCCGGCAAGTCGGCGACCATCATCCGCGATGGCGTGGTCAATGACAGCCACAGCCTGGTCTACGGCCTGTTCGACAATGTCGATATGCGCTCGCAGAGCTCCTACACCGAGGCCACCACCACCTTCCAGCAGTACACGCTGGACTTCAGCCACAAGTTCACCGACCGCTTCCGCGTCAACGGCATGGTCGGCCACGCCAAGTCGGACTTCGACAGCCCGATCGGCACGACGGTCACCTATGAGCGGCTCGACGTCGACGGCTATTCCTACGACTACCGCGACAACGGCCGCGTGCCGCTGGTCAAGCTGCCGTTCGATCCGACCAATCCCGCCAACTGGGCGACCATCCCCGGCAGCTCGGCGCTGAACCTGGTCAAGTCGCGGATCGTCAACACCTTCGACTCCGCCAAGGTCGAAGGCGCTTTCGACGTCACCGACGGGTTCACGCTGCGGGCCGGCGCCGATGTCCGCAAGTTCAAGTTCAACTCCGCGGATCAGCGTCGCATCGCCAACGAGACCGACGTTCCGGTGCTCACCGCCCAGCAGATGACCGAGCTGTCGACGGTGTTCAGCGGCTACGGCAAGGGCCTGGGCCTGCCGGCCGGCAGCGTCACCTCGTGGCTGGTCCCCGACATCGGCAAGTACGCCAAGGCCTTGAACATCTACAGCAACACCGGCCTGTTCCAGCTGGGCACCATCCAGCAGACCGAGGCCCGCGGCGCCACCGGCCAGGTGGAGGAGCAGAACACTGGCGTCTTCGTGGAAGGCGACTTCCACACCGACGCCCTGGGCCTGCCGCTGCGCGGCGACGTCGGGGTGCGTTATCTGAAGACCAAGCAGAACTCGGCCGGCTACGCGGCCGTGGGCGCCACCATCAAGCTGGTCAACGCCGAGCGTTCCTATGACAAGGTCCTGCCGTCCCTGAACCTGACCCTGGAGCTGCCGCACGACGTGCAGATCCGCTTCGGCGCCGCCAAGACCATGGCCCGCCCCGGCCTGGGCAGCCTGCGGCCGGGCGGCGACGTCAGCGTCCAGGGCGGCAACCGCAGCTATTCGACCGGCAATCCCGACCTGCAGCCGACCCAGTCCAAGAACCTGGATCTGTCGTTCGAATGGTATCCGCAGGAAGGCTCGATCTACGCCCTGGGCCTGTTCCAGAAGGACATCTCGACCTTCGCTCAGACCCTGCGCACCAGCGCGCCGTTCAACACCCTGGGCCTGCCGCCGGAACTGCTGACCGGCACCATCGCCCTGCCGACCGACGAATTCGACGTCAGCCGACCGGTCAACACCAAGGGCGGCAAGCTGCAGGGCCTGGAGCTCAGCGCCCAGCAACGCTTCACCTTCCTGCCAGGCCTGCTGTCGCATCTGGGGGTGATGGCCAACTACACCTATGTCAGCTCGGACATCGAATATCTGACCTCCGACGCGCCTGGCGCGGCGACGGTCAATTCGACCCTGGTCGGCCTGTCGAAGAACGCCGCCAACGGCACCCTCTACTACGAGGACGACAAGATCAGCCTGCGTGGCTCGCTCGCGTACCGCTCGGGCTATCTGACCCAGGTGCCCGGCCGCAACGGCAATTTCGTCGAGGGCACCAACAGCACCTTCAATGTCGACATGCAGGCGACCTACACCTTCAACGACCACTTCCAGATCTCGTTCGAGGGCCTGAACCTCACCGACGAGGTCAATGACCGCTACGTCGACTCCTCCAACCGCCCCTGGGTCTACGGCCACACCGGCCGCCAGTTCTATTTCGGCGTCCGCTACACCTACTAGAAGGAGCGGCCATGGCCGAACCGCAAGGATCCACGCGGCGGGCGCTGCTCGCCGCGGCCGTGGCCGGGGTCGCCGCCCTCGACGCTTCGCGCGCCCACGCCGCCAGTTCCGATCCCGTCGCCAAAACCGGGGCGGGCCTGGTGCGCGGGACCGTCGAGGGCGGGGTCAGGGTGTTCCGGGGCGTACGCTATGGCGCCGACACCGGGCCGCGCCGCTTCCGGCCGCCGTCCCGGCCGCAGCCGTGGGCCGACACCCTGGCCGCCACCGCCTACGGCCCGGCCTCGCCGCAGCGGAGCAAGGCCGAGCCGACCAGCGAGGACTGCCTGTTCCTCAATGTCTGGACGCCGGGCCTGCGCGACGGCGCAAAGCGCCCGGTGATAGTCTATTTCCACGGCGGAGCCCACGCCAGCGGCTCGGGCTCTTCGCCGCTCTATGACGGCGGCAATCTGTGCCGGCGCGGCGACGTGGTGGTGGTGACGGTCAATCACCGCCTCAACGCCTTCGGCTACGCCTATCTGGGCCGGGTCGCCGGCCCGGACTACGCCTCGGCCAATGTCGGGACCCTGGACCTGGTTCTGGCCCTGCAATGGGTGCGCGACAACATCGCCGAGTTCGGCGGCGATCCCGGTCGGGTGATGGTGTTTGGCCAATCGGGCGGCGGCGGCAAGGTCGACACGCTGATGGCGATGCCGGCCGCCGCCGGCCTGCTGCATCGGGCGGCGACGATGAGCGGCTCGCAGCTCGTCGCCTCCGGGCCGCTCGGCGCCACCCGCAAGACGGTGGCCTATATGAAGACCCTGGGCCTGGCCCCCGACCAGGGGCGGCTGTTGGCGACGCTGCCGCTGGCCCGCCTGGTCGAGGCGCTCGACACCGCCGACCCAGACGCCGCCGACGAGCGCATCATCTGGGGGCCGGTGCTGGACCACCTCACCCTGCCGCGCCACCCGTTCTATCCCGACGCCCCGCCCCAGTCGGCGGCCGTGCCGATGATCATCGGCAGCACCCACGACGAGACACGCTACTTCCTGCGTAACGACGCCAAGGCCTTCGACCTGAGCTGGGACGAGCTGCCGGCTAAGCTGGCCAAGGAGATGGTCGCCGACATCGGCCCGGAATTCGTCATCGCCCGCTATCGTCAGCTCTATCCGGACTACACCCCCAGCCAGCTGCTGTTCGCCGCCTCCACCGCCGGCCGGTCATGGCGCGGCCATCTCAACAAGGCCGAGATCCGTTCGCGCCAGGGCCGCAACACCTGGGCCTACCAGCTGGACTACGGCTCGCCGGTCGAAGGCGGCAAGTACGGGGCCATGCACACCCTGGATATCCCGCTGGTGTTCGACAATGTCGACAAGCCCGGCTCGATGACCGGGACCGACGCGGCCGCCCGCGCCATGGCCGCCCAGATGAGCGCCACCTTCATCGCCTTCGCGCGCTCGGGCGACCCGAACAACGCCGCCCTGCCCGTCTGGCCCGCCTTCGACGAGACCAACCGCCCGACCCTGGTCTTCGACCGCCGGACCCGGGTCGAAAACGATCCCCGCGCCGAGGAACGCAAGCTGTTCGCCCTGGTGCCCTACCTGAAACCCGGGACGTGATACCGAGCCATGCCGTTTAGGCATTAACCATCGAAACATCGGCATTGGAAATTGATCAGGACACAACAGAAACATAATTCGTCAATCGTTCGCCGAATGTCATGATCATTACTGATAAGTTTGATCGCTGATCGCGAGGCAATTCTGGCGAATACATAAGTAAAAAATCTCGAACCAATTCGAGAATAGGGAAGGACGCGCCCGATGCCCACGTTTCCTGGATTGCACCGTCATGCTCTGCTTGTTGGCAGCTCGCTTCTGGCCCTGAGCCTGAGCGCCACCGTCGCCGCCGCCCAGTCGGCGCCCGCCACCGCCGACGATCCCAACAGCGTCGAGGCCGTCGTCGTCACCGGCTTCCGCGCCAGCCTCGAAAGCGCCATCAACGCCAAGCGCAACGACTCCGGCGTCGTCGACGTGATCAAGGCCGAGGACATCGCCTCGTTCCCCGATCTCAACCTCGCCGAGTCCCTGCAGCGCATCCCCGGCGTCGCCATCACCCGGGTGGCCGGCGAGGGCCGCCAGATCTCGGTTCGCGGCCTGGGCCCCGACTACACCCGCGTCCGGGTCAATGGCATGGAGGCCCTGGCCACCTCGGGCGGCACCGATAGCGGCGGCGCGGTCGGCAACAACCGCGGCCGCGGCTTCGACTTCAACATCTTCGCCTCAGAGCTGTTCAACGCCCTGACGGTGCGCAAGACCAGCTCGGCCGATGTCGAGGAAGGGTCGCTGGGCGCTACGGTCGACCTGGCCACGGGCCGGCCGTTCGATTACCGCAAGCCGACCTTGGTGCTCTCCGCCCAGGCTGGCTACAACGACCTCTCGCGCAGCAAGGACCCGCGGTTCGCGGCCCTGGCCACCCGCACCTGGTTCGACGGCAAGCTCGGGGCCCTGGTCTCGGTGGCCTATGCCGAGCGCGACATCCTGGAAGAGGGCCACGGCACCACCCAGTGGGCGGCGGCCGGCTCGAACGGCGGTTTCAGCACCGCCTCCACCCTGCCCGGCGTGACGCCCGCCCAGCTGGCCAACAGCGGCGCTAACACCGCTATCTTCCATCCGCGCAATCCCAGCTACAACAGCTATGAGCAGAAGGACAAACGGCTGGGCGTCACCGCCTCGCTGCAGTTCAAGCCCACCGACAGGACGCTGATCTCGCTGAACGGCCTCTACGGCAAGCTCGACAGCACCCGGGTCGAACAGCTGCTGCAGGGCATCTCGTTCACCCTGCCGCGCACCGGCAAGCCCGAGACCATTATCCGCACCGGCGAGGTCGACGGCGACCGCAACCTGCAATACGGCGTGTTCGACAATGTCGACCTGCGCACCCAGGCCGGCTACCACGAATCCAGCACCAAGTTCACCCAGCTGACCTTGGACTTCAGCCACGAGTTTACCGACAAGCTGCGCGTCAGCGGCCTGGTCGGGCGGGCGGAATCCAACTTCGCCAACCCGATCGCCAGCACGGTCACCTTCGACCGCGCCAACGTCCAGAACTATGTCTACGACTATCGCGACGGCAAGGATCGCCTGCCGCTGATCACCTTCAACCTCGACCCCACCCAGCCCTCCAGCTGGACCTCGATCAACGGCACGTCGGAGGTGCGGCTGCGCCCCGAATGGGTCAACAACACCTTCGTCATGACCAAGGCCAAGGTCGAATACGACCTGACCGGCGACGTGACGCTGGAGGCGGGGGCGGATCGCCGCAAGTTCGACTTCGACTCCCGCCAGCAGCGGCGGATCGCCGGCGAGACCGTCACCCAGACCCTGACCGCCACGGAACTGGCGGGCCTGTCGCGGCTGTACAGCGGCTTCGGCCGCAACCTCGACCTGCCGGCCGGGGTGGTCACCTCTTGGCTGGTGCCCGACATCCAGAAGTTCGCCAGCCAGCTGGGCATCTTCAGCAACACCGGCATCTACAAGCTTGGCACGCTGGAGAACACCTCGGCCCGCGGGGCCACCGGCTCGGTGACCGAGGACGATCGCGGAGCCTATGTGATGGGCAAGTTCAGGACCCAGGTCGCCGGCTTCCCGCTGCGCGGCGACCTGGGCGTGCGCTACAGCGAGACCAAGCAGACCTCGTCGGGCTACGCCGCCGTCGGCACGGCCATCAACCTGGTCACCGCCGAGCGCACCTATCACAACACCCTGCCCTCGCTGAACCTGACCCTCGAAGCGACGCCCGACCTGCAGATCCGGTTCGGCGCGGCCAAGACCATCGCCCGGCCCAGCCTGGGCAGCCTGTCGCCGGGCGGCGACGTCAGCGTCCAGGGCGTCAACGGCAGCAATCGCAGCTTCTCCAGCGGCAATCCCGACCTGGCGGCGACGGCGTCCAACAATCTCGACCTGTCGATCGAATGGTACCCGCAGAAGGGCGCCGTCTATGCCGCCGGCCTGTTCCAGAAGGACATCGGCACCTTCGCCCAGACCCTGCGGACCACCGCCCCCTACAACACCCTGGGTCTGCCGCCGGAACTGATCGCCGGCACCGGGGCTCTGCCCACCGACGACTTCGAGGTCACCAAGCCGGTCAACACCAAGGGCGGCAAGCTGCGGGGCCTGGAGCTGAACGTCCAGCAGCCCTTCACCTTCCTACCGGGCTTCTGGTCGCACTTCGGGGTGTTGGCCAACTACACCTATGTGAAGTCCGACATCCAGTACCTGACCTCGGCCGCGCCCGGCGCCCCGACCGTGACCGCCACCCTGGTGGGCCTGTCGAAGAACGCCGCCAACGGCACCCTCTATTACGAGACCGACCGGTTCAGCATCCGCGGCTCGCTGGCCTATCGCTCGGGCTATCTCACCCAGGTGCCGGGCCGCAACGGCAACTTCGTCGAAGGGGTCAATTCGACGCTCAATGTCGACGCCCAGGCCAGCTACGACCTCAATGACCACCTGCAGATCTCGCTGGAGGCGCTGAACCTGACCGACGAGTTCAACGACAAGTACGTCGACGTCTCCGACCGGCCCTGGGTCTACATGCACACGGGCCGCCAATACTATGTCGGGGCTCGCTACACCTTCTGACGAGCCTCAAATCCAAGCCGTCGGAGCATCTCCGGCGGGGCTATTTCTCGAACCACGCGATAGGACCGCAACCATGGCCATGGACCAAGATCACCGCGGCGGGCGACACCGGCTGATGCGACTGTTCGCCGGCGTCGCCCTGGCGACGGCGCTGTCGCCGTTGGCGGCCGCGGCCGCGCCCGTCATCGCCGTCGACCAGCCGATGCCCGCCCCGGCCTGGGCCCTGGCCGAACGCGCCCTGCTCGAGGCCAACGCCGACGGCGTGAAGCTCTTCACCCGGAAGTTCGTCGACGGCCGCGGCTATCTGAAGGGCCCCGAGCACTGGGGCATCACCGACGGCCCCGACGACTCGGTCGAGCCGATCCGCAACTGGCCGCTAGCCCACGCCCTGGGCGGGCCGGACTCGATCCTCGACGCCTGGCGGACGGTCTGGGAAGGCCATCTGGACCAGTATTCGCGGGCCAAGGTGCCGGAGGTGGCCTCGGCCAGGGACGGCATCTACCAGCGCGAATTCACCCCGTCCTTCGACTGGGAGCACATCGGGGAGGGCCTGTCGGGCTTCCTGTTCTACGGCCTCAGCGCGCCGGACGACCCGCTGTACGCCACCCGCCTGCGCCGCTTCGCCGGCTTCTATCTGAACGAGGACCCGGCGGCCCCGAACTATGATCCGCAGCACAAGGTCATTCGCAGCCTGTTCAACGGCAGCAAGGGTCCCAATCTCGGCGAACCGACGGCGACCGACTGGGACGGCCCGCCGGTGCCGGGCGGCAATCCGGCCCGGCGGACGCGGTTCCTGAAGTCCACCAATATCAAGGGCGACCACCCGCTGAACCTGGCCAGCACCAATGTGGCGATGAACGCCTACATGGTCACCGGCGACCCGAAGTACCGCGCCTGGCTGCTCGACTATGTCGACGCCTGGCGCGACCGCACCAAGGCCAATGGCGGCAACATCCCGTCCAATATCGGCCTCGACGGCACGATCGGCGGCGAGTGGGGCGGCAAGTGGTACGGCGGGGTGTTCGGCTGGAACTCGCCCGACAGCGGCGTGCGCAACTATGTCCTGCGCGGCCCGCCCGAGGGCTTCGGCAACGCCCTGCTGCTGACCGGCGACCAAGGCTATGCCGACGTGCTGCGCAAGCAGCTCGACAACCTCTACGCCCAGAAGAAGGTCGAGAACGGCAAGACGATGATCCCGGTCTATTACGGCGACCAGGGCTGGTACGGCTATTACGACGTCGCCGGCCACTCGCCCGGGCTGGGCAACCGCCGCAAGGTCGAGGCCGACCTCTATCTGTGGGGGCTCAGACCCGCCGACCTGGACCGGGCCCGCAAGAGCGAGCCGCGGCCCGGCTGGATCGACTATCTGCAGACCAATGACGCCGACTATCCGCTCAAGGCCCTGCAGGCGGGGCTGGAGGAGGTGCGCGTCGCTGGCGACCGCATCCGCAAGGACGACAGCACGATCGGCTTCCCGCCGGACGACACCCGCTGGTCGGACTCCAATCCGGTGGCCACCGAGGCGCTGATCAACCTCACCCTCGGGGCGGCCGATCCAGGCGGTTCGGGACACGGCCCGCTGGCCCTGCACGCCCAGGTCCGCCACTTCGACCCGGCGGCCCGCCGCGCCGGCCTGCCGCCGGACGTCGCCGCCCTGGTCAGCAAGATCACC
>JAQGIN010000396.1 GCA_028291125.1 Caulobacter sp. | reverse complement strand
CCGACCCGCCGCGCGATCGAGGACCAGAACGACTATCTGCTGAACTTCTACATGGGCCAGATCGAGCAGCGCCGCTGGTACGGCTTCTGGAACCATGGCGACGTCATGCACAGCTACGACACCGACCGCCACGTCTGGAAATACGACATCGGCGGCTTCGCCTGGGACAATTCCGAGCTCTCGCCGGATCTCTGGCTCTGGTACAGCTTCGTGCGCTCGGGCCGGGCCGACGTGTTCCGCATGGCCGAGGCCCATTGCCGCCACACCGGCGAGGTCGACGTCTACCACCTGGGGCCGCAGCGGGGGTTCGGCACCCGCCACGGCGTTCAGCACTGGGGCGACAGCTCCAAGCAGCCGCGGGTCTCCAACGCCGCCTATCGCCGGATCTATTACTACCTGACCGCCGACGAGCGGGTCGGCGACCTGATGCACGATCTGATCGGCTCGGACGAAACCCTGACCCGCGTCGACATCAGCCGCAAACTGGGCCGAGCCAAGGCAAGCAAGCCGGCCAATATCGTCGACATGGGTTTTGGCACCAGCTGGAGCTCGCTGGCCGCGGCCTGGTTGACCGAGTGGGAGCGCACCGGCGACACCCGCTGGCGCGACCGCATCGTCGCCGGCATGACCACCATCGCCGCCCTGCCCAAGCAGTGGTTCGCCGGCGGGGCCGACTACGACCTGAAGACCGGCAAGTTCGTCGGCCCGGGCGACAAGGTCAGCGTCTCGCACCTCAACGCCGTGTTCGGCGCGGTCGAGATCCACGCCGAGCTGTTCCAGCTGATCGACGCCCCGGCCTACAAGAACGCCTGGCTGGACTATTGCGCCTATTACAACGCCCCCAACGCAGAGTTCACCGCCAAGACGGGCGCGGCGTCCAGCGGTCGCGGCTTGCGTCAGGGGCATTCGCGGCTCACCGCCTACGCCGCCGTCCAGCGCCGCGATCCCAAGCTGGCCGAACGCGCCTGGTTCGAATTCTTCGAGGGCGGCGAGGGGCTGGACCTGCCGGCCCAGAGCCGCAAGCTCAAGGGCCCGGCGGTGATCGCCCCGGTCGACGAGAACCCGCGGATCTCGACCAACGGCACGGCGCAATGGGGGCTGGCGGCGATCCAGAACCTGGCCCTGATCAGCGACGCCCTGGAGGCCGCCAAGGCCAAGGCCCCGCCGCCCAAACCGCCGAAGCGCCCGGGCGACGCCTAGGGCGCCTTAGCTTGGCGGGCCGAGCGGGTGCGGTCGCGGCCTCTCCGCCCAATTTGCAATTCATCTTTGGCGCGCGATGTGGAAAAGTGCCGACGAGGCCGCGGCGCAGACGCATTTCGGGCCACAGGGGGGATAAGAATGGGTGTGCGTGCCTTCTCGAAAATGGGCGATATTCGCGGAAAGTCGCCGGCCGACATCAAGAAGAAAGTCGGCAGCCCCACGTCGATTTCAGAGCGACGCGATGGAAGACTCTACCAGTGGATAAAAGCCGGCATTTTCGGCGGTTATCACTATGCCATTCTTTTCGACAAAGAAGAGCGGGCAGTGGGGTTTACTCATCAGCACGTATCGGGCTGGCTGCATAAAATGAAATAGTTGAAGCCGTGGCTTTCGGCGTCGCGCTGCAAGCCTAGCCCGCCGCCGACAGGGTCAGCGGGCTGCGCCAGGCGGGCTTGGCCTGGCTGGCCGAGCGCGAGGCCGCCAGGGCTCGCGCCCCGCCGGTCCAGAGCTTGGCGCGGACGATGGTCGGCCAGCCCGGCTCGACCAGACGCGGGCCCAGCCGCAGGGCGGCGACGACGCGCGCCGCGGTCTTGCCCCAGGCCACCAGGTCGGCGGGATGGGGCGCGGGGGCGCGGCAGTCGGAAAAGTCGGGCCGCAGGCCGCAGCCCGCCTCGATCGCCGCCTCGGTGCGGCGGACATAGTCCTCGTCCCAGGCCAGCCGATCGACGTCGATGACCAGGTCGGCCTCGGGCAGGGCCCGCAGGTAGGACAGCAGATAGACCGCCAGGAAGGCGGCGAACGAGCGCTGCGGCGAGGCCCGTTTCAGCCGCCGCCGCGCCTGGGCGATCCGCTTGGAGAGCGCCCCGCCGGTGGGGGTGAAGCCGTCGAGCAGTCTGGCCGCCGCCGTCTCGTGGCCGCTGAGCTCGGACAGGATCACGTACTGGCAAAGCTCGAAATAGGTCGGCCGCGGCCGCCGGCGCAGCGAATAGAACGATAGCCACTGCTGCACCGGGTCGCGGATCAGCACGATGTGGAAGCCGTCGAACCGGCGCTTGAGCCAGCCGATCCGTCCCAGCGTCCGGCAGCAGGCGAGGATCGGCCGCTCGCCGCGGGCATGGGCGGCCCAGCCGAGGGTGTCGATATAGGCCTGCTGCTCGGGGTCCTCTTGATCCGGATCGAGGAAATAGGCGTCGAGGGCGAAGCGGCGCCGATAGCCGGCCACCCCGCCATCCTCGGCCAGCAGGTCGGCGAATTCGGCGAGATAGGGCTTGCCGTCGCCCGGATGACGCAGGCCGCTGCGCTCGGGCGTGGCCTTGGCGATACGCGCCGGCGTCAGCTCCGCCAGTTGCTCGTGCCAAGGCTCGTAATAGGCTCGCACCCCGGCCAGGGCTCGGAAACGTCCCCAGACATAGGTGCTCGAGCAGCGCCAGCCGCTGTGGATGAACACCGGAGGACGCGGCGTCGTGGCGACGCGCGCGGGCGAGGGAATCAACATGGAGTGGCAGGCTCGGAGGCCTGCGTCTCAGGATGATGTCCGATATGTTTCCGCTTTGTCGCGCGCCCGGCGCCCGGACACCGCGAGGAACCGCCGGCGGTTCGGCTGGTTGTCTAGCGAGCCGTCCGAGGGCTCCCTATGTCGGAGGCCTGACGCCGCGTTTCCGGAGACATCCATGGCCGCTGCCGCCGCCGATCCCGGTCCCCTCGACACCCTGGCGATCAACACCCTCCGGACGCTGGCCATCGACGCGGTCGAGAAGGCCGCCTCCGGCCATCCCGGCACGCCGATGGCGCTGGCCCCGGTCGGCTACACGCTGTGGAGCCGGTTCCTGCGCTACGACCCCGACAAGCCCGACTGGCCCAACCGCGACCGGTTCGTGCTGTCGGTCGGCC
>JAQGIN010000250.1 GCA_028291125.1 Caulobacter sp. | reverse complement strand
GGTCTCGCCGCGCTTGGCCATCATCTGGTCGAAGCTGGACCACACGCCGTCGCCGCCATGCCACTGGCCCTTGGTCGCGGCCTTGGAATATTCGGTGGCCCGGGCCTCGAAGAAGTTGGCGTGCTCGACGCCGCTGAGCAGGCTCTGCAGCCAGGGCAACGGGTTTTCCTTGACGCCGTAGACTTCCGGCAGGTGCAGCTGGCGCAGGCGCCAGTCGGCGATGAAGCGGATGTACTTCTTGATGTCCTCGGGGGTCATGCCCTGGACCTCGCCGGCCTCGAAGGCCAGGTCGATGAACTTGTCCTCCAGCCCGACCACGGTCTTGCAGCAGTCGACGATGTCGTCGGCCACGGCCTTGGTCACCGCGCCGGTCTCGGCGTTGAAGGCGTGGTAGAGCTTGATGATGCCCTCGCAGTGCAGGCTCTCGTCGCGGATCGACCACGAGACGATCTGGCCCATGCCCTTCATCTTGTTGAAGCGCGGGAAGTTCATCAGCATCGCGAACGAGGCGAACAGCTGCAGGCCCTCGGTGAAGCCGCCGAACATCGCCAGCGTCCGGGCGATGTCGGCATTGGTCTCGACCCCGAACTTCTGCATGAAGTCGTGCTTGTCGCGCATCGCCTGGTATTCGAGGAAGGCCCCGAACTCGCTCTCGGGCATGCCGATGGTCTCGAGCAGCAGGGCGTAGGCGGCGATATGGATGGTCTCCATATTGGCGAACGACGACAGCATCATCTTCACTTCGGTGGGTTTGAACACCCGGCCGTAGCGTTCCATGTAGTTGTCGGCGACCTCGATGTCGGCCTGGGTGAAGAAGCGGAAAATCTGCGTCAGCAGATTGCGCTCCTTGTCGTTCAGCTTGACCGCCCAGTCCTTGAGGTCCTCGCCTAGCGGCACCTCTTCCGGCATCCAGTGGACCTGCTGCTGCTTCTTCCAGAACTCGTGCGCCCAGGGGTAGCGGAACGGCTTGTAGGCGGCCGAGGCGGTCAGGAGGCCGGGGGTGGTGATCAGGGCGGACATCGAGGCGGGCTCCAGGCGGACGAATCGAGCAACAGCGTTAATCTGGCCTCAGGGTACAAACCCCCTGGGAGACATTCTAGCTTGATCTAGTGGGCGGATTGTCGCTGCCCACAACATGTTGTGATGGCTGTGGATAACGAACTATGAATCCATCCTACACGATCTACGGCGCCCTTGGCTCGGGTTCCGTGCCGGTCGAGGCGGCGATGACGCTGCTGGACCTGAAGTTCGCCGTCGTCGAGGCCCCGACCTGGGAGGGCGAGGCCCAGCAGGCCAAGGTGGCGGCGGTCAATCCGCTGCGGCAGATCCCCGCCTTGGTCACACCGGCCGGCGAAACCCTGACCGAGAGCGCCGCCATCCTGATCTGGCTGGCCGACAGCCATCCCGAGGGCCGGCTGGGCCCGGCGGTCGGCGATCCGCGCCGCGGCCAGTTCCTGCGCTGGATGACCTTCATCCCGGCCTCGATCTATTCGCTGTTCTGGGTGCGCGACGATCCCTCGCGCCTGGCCGGGCCCGACCCCGAGCAGCAGGCGCGGATCAAGGCCGCCACCGCCAACCGCATCGCCGACTGCTGGGCGATGATGGACAGCCAGCTGACCCCCGGCCGCTATCTGCTCGGCGACGACATGACCGTGCTCGACCTGTATGTCACCGTGGTCAGCCGCTGGGGACCGCGCCGGAGCCGCTTCTACGACGTCGCCCCGCGCATGAGCGACGTCGTGCGCCGCGTCGACGCCGATCCGCGGCTGAGCGATTTCTGGGCGAAACGGTTTCCGTTCGTCGACGGCTGGGAAAGCCAGGGCGCCAGCCCGACGGCGGACGAATAGATGCTCACCGACCCGTTCTTCTACGCCGTGGCCGTTCCGGCCGTGATCCTGCTGGGCCTGGCCAAGGGCGGCTTCGCCGGCATCGGCCTGGTGGCCGTGCCGCTGATGGCCCTGGCGGTGTCGCCGGTGCTGGCCGCCTCGATCACCCTGCCGATCCTGCTGGTGCAGGACGTCGTCGGGGTCTGGGCTTTCCGCAAGACCTGGGACGCCAGGATCCTGCGGCTGATGCTGCCGTCGGCGATGGTCGGCATCGTCGCCGGCTGGGCCCTGGCCGCCTTCGTGCCGCCGGCGGCGGTGGAGCTGGCGGTCGGCCTGATCTCCGTCGCCTTCGCCCTGCAGCGGCTGTGGACCGAGCGGGTGGTGGCCGCGGCCGCCGCCGTCGAGGCCGGGCCCGGCCGGCCATGGCTGGGAATCCTGTGCGGCGTGGTCTCGGGCTTCACCAGCCAGGTCGCCCACGCCGGCGCGCCGCCGTTCCAGATCTACGTGCTGCCGCGGCGGCTGCCGCGCGACGTATTCATCGGCACCAGCGCCCTGTTCTTCGCGGCGGTCAACTGGATGAAGGTGCCGGCCTATATCGCCCTAGGCCAGATCAACCGCACGACCCTGACCACCGCCGCCGTGCTGCTGCCGCTGGCCATCGCCTCGACCTGGGCCGGAGTGTGGCTGGTGCGGCGGGCCCCGACCGAGGGCTTCTACAAGCTGATCTACGGGCTGCTGGTGGCGGTCGGGGCCAAGCTGGTCTGGGACGGCGCGACGGGCCTGCTGGGCTGAGCGAAAAAATGCCGGCGGCGCCCAAGCCTCGCCACGATCATCGCCGTTTATCCGTCATGCAAACCGCGTACAATGACCGCACCATGACACTGCTTCCCGCCACCCCCACCCACTATCCGACCCCGGCCGCCAAGCTGGCGGATCTGTGCGTGCATCTGAGCGGCCTGGCCGTCGCCCTGCTCGGCGGCGGCATCCTGCTGGGCCTGGCCTTCGGGCTCGGCTCGCTGGGCCAGGTGGCGGCGGTGTCGATCTACACGGTCTGCCTGATCCTGATGCTGTCGCTGTCGACCGCCTACAACTTCGCCAAGGCGCGCTGGCAACCCTTGCTGCGCCGCTTCGACCACGCCGGCATCTTCATCATGATCGCCGGCTCCTACACCCCGTTCACCACCCAGAACCTGACCGGCTGGTGGGCGATCGGCATGACGTCGGCGGTGTGGACCGTGGCCGGGGTCGGGGTGCTGGCCAAGCTGTTCCTGCCCGGCCTCGATAAACGCTTCTGGGTCGGCCTGTATCTGGCGCTCGGCTGGCTGGTGCTGGTGGCGATCAAGCCGATGATCGACGGCCTGTCCTGGGTGTCGCTGTTGCTTTTGGCGATCGGCGGCGTGATCTATTCGACGGGTACGGTGTTCTACCTGATGAAGCGGCTCAAGTTTCGCCGCGCCATCTGGCATGGCCATGTCATCGGCGGCGCCAGCCTGCACTACGCCGCGATCCTGGTTGGGGTGGTCCTGACCCGAGGCGGTCAGACCTAGAGGCCGAACGCCCGCTCCATGCCGGAAACTCCCCGCGACCGACGCCTGATCTTCTCCGTCCGCGCCAAGCGCCTCCCGGCCCCGCCGGCCAACGCCCTGGCCGAGGCGGTGGACTTCCCGGGGGTTCGGCTGTCGGTCGACCAGGCCGACGCCACTCTCAAGCGCGTCGCCGACCGGCTGGCCCCGCCCCGGTCGATGCTGGTTCGCGACGACTTCAATATCCTGGCCCTGTCGGGCGGCGCCGCCGGCGGCGCGTTCGGGGCCGGCGTGCTGGTCGGCCTGACCAAGGCCGGCCGTCGGCCCAACTTCGCCATCGTCACCGGGGTCAGCACCGGGGCCCTGATCGCCCCGTTCGCCTTCCTCGGCCCGACCTGGGACGACCGGCTGACCGACGCCTATGTCGGTGGCCACGCCTCCAGCCTGCTCAGCCTGCGCCGCCTGGGCTCGGCGCTCGGCCCCAGCATCTTCAAGGGCGACGCCCTCGAGGCCCTGGTGGCCACGTTCATCGACGCGGCCCTGGTCGAGGCGGTGGCGGTCGAGCACGCCAAGGGCCGCCGCCTGCTGATCGCCACCACCAATCTCGACAGCCAGAAGGGCGTGGTCTGGGACATGGGCGCGATCGCCAGCCGCGGCGGCGACCAGGCGGTGAAACTGTTCCGCGACGTGATGGTCGCCTCGGCCACCCTGCCCGGCCTGTTCCCGCCCAAGATGTTCAATGTCGAGGTCGCCGCCGGCGAGGACCGGGGCGGGCACCAGGAGATGCACGTCGACGGCGGGGTGGCCTCGCCGCTGTTCCTGATGCCCGAGGCCCTGCTGCGCTGGCGCGACCTGGGCCAGCGGCTGCGGCGCGGCCGGGTCTATGCGATCGTCAACATCGTCCTCGAGCCCTCGCCGCGCTCGACCGCGCCGGGGGTGGCGGCGATCATGGGCCGCAGTTTCGAGGCCATGCTGCGGTTCTCCTATCGCCAGGCGTTGAACGTCGCGGCCGGATTCTGCGCCCGCCACAACCTGCCGTTCTGCGTCGCTTCGATCCCGTCCAGCTTCGACGGCGTCAATATGATGAACTTCGAGACCACGCTGATGCGCAAGATCTTCGACGCCGCCGTGGAGCTGGCCCAGACCGAGGCGGTGTGGTCGCGCCCGGCCGAGGTCCTGCCGGTCTGGCGGTCGTGGTTCCGGCGGCCGGACGGGCTGGGCCCGACGTCGCTGCCGGTGGTCACCGACGGGGCGCGGGACGGGGCGCTTTAGCCGCGCCTACTTCTTCAGGTGCCGGGCCCGCAGCTTCTCGACATTGGGCGGGTCGCTGCGGAAGTCGCTGGCCAGGCCCAGGCGGGCGTTGCAGGCCGGGCAGCGCACGGACTCGGTGTCGGCCAGCTCGGTCGACGGGTCGAACCGGGCGCCGCAGGGCTTGCACTTCCAGTCGCCCACCGGCGGCGGGGGAGCGGGCGCGGGCGGTGGGATCGGCTTGACGGGTTTGGTCGAGGGGCGGCGCTCCAGCGGCGGCGGGCCGCCGGGCGCGGCGACGCCGCTCTTCAAACTCAGGATCTTGCGACGCGGAGGCTCGCTCATAACTGCCGATGGTTCGAGGGGTTTGACGGCGTTAGCTGCATGATCGCGACGGGAAACTCAAGCGCCGCGTCGCGTTTGGCGTCATTCCGCCGTCAGCGGCCGCCGGAAGAACAGCCCCCGGACCTAGCGATGCGGCTTGAAACTGAACGACAGAGCGACGACGGAATCCTCCTGGGTGGCCATGCCCATGATCTGGTCCTTGGCCTTGATCTGGCGATGGATGTAGCCGACCGAGGCCTGCATCGGTCCGCGGCGCCAGCCGACCCCGGCTTGGGCGTCGCCGATCAGCTTGCTGCTGGTGTCGGAGGTGAAGCCGCCCCGGCTCCAGTCGCCTTCCTGGCCGCGCAGCAGGTTGAGGCCGACGGCCTGGCCGCTGGCGGCGGCGAACAGGTACCAGCGGCCACGGTCGCCAAACGCGTCGTGGCCGTCGCGGACCCCCAGGGCCCGGGCGGCCCGATCGCCGACATTGCGGCCGAAGCGGACGGTGGCCCCGGCCTCGGCCGAACCGCCGGCCCCGCCGAAGCCGAGCCCGGCGTGGGGCGAGACATCGAGGGCGTAGCGGCCCTTGCCCAGCTTCATGGCCGAAGGCCAGCCGCGGACGACGCTGACATCGACGGCGCCGGTCTCGTAGGCGTCGGAGTCCGGACGCACCAGCGACAGCGGCGCGGTCTTGGCGATCGGAGCCACGACGGCGGTGGAGATGCGCACCGAGTCGACGACGCCGCTGGCCTGGGTCACCGCGAAGCCGCTGGACCGCCAACTGACCGGGCCGCGGCCGTCATAGAAGCGGTCGGACTCGAGCAGCCGGGCGTCGCCCTGGCTGGCGGCCGGCGACAGGGCGAACAGGCCGCCGATCTCGGCGTCGGCGGACCCGACCGGCCGCGGCGCGAAACCGGCGGCCAGCGGCGCGTCGCGGACCGGGGCGGGGCCATAGGCCGTGGGCGAGAGCTTGAGGACGGGTAAGGTGGGCTTGGCGGCCTTGGTGGCCTTGGTCTGGGCGGCGGGGGCGGGCGACGGGGTTTGGGCCAGCGCCACGTGAGCCGCGGCCGCCAAGCACAAACCCGAAATCGTTCCAGTCACGACCCGCATGGCGGATCCCCCAATCCGTGGACAATCAGCCTACCCGGAATTCCGGGTCCGTCCACCGCAGAAAATCCCTGTTTGGTGAACAGCTGATCGCCGGATTTGGTTCCTGGCCAAGGAAAACGGCGGCGCGAGAGTCTCGCGCCGCCGTCTTTCAGAGCCGAAAGTCGCCGCCTACTGGCAGGCCAAGCACTCTTCGTAGTCAGTCTTTCCGGGGGAATCGAAGCCGTTGACCATCGAGGCCACCGCCTCGTCCGATCCGGCGTAGGCGGCCCGCTGCACCGACTTGGAGCGCAGGTAGTACAGCGACTTTACGCCGCGCTCCCAGGCCTGCCAGTGCAGCATGTGCAGGTCCCATTTGTCGACGTCGCCCGGCAGGAAGACGTTGACCGATTGGCTCTGGCAGATCTCCGGCGTGCGGTCAGCGGCCAGTTCGATCACCCAGCGCTGGTCCAGCTCGAAGGCGGTCTTGTAGACGTCCTTGTCGTCCTGGCTGAGGAAGTCGAGGTGCTGCACCGAGCCTTCGTTTTCCAGGATCGAGCCCCAGACCGCGTCGGTGTTCTGGCCCTTTTCCTCGAGCAGACGCTCCAGATAGGGGTTCTTCACCGCGAACGAGCCCGACAGGGTCTTGTGGGTGTAGATATTGGCCGGGATCGGCTCGATGCCGGCGCTGGTGCCGCCGCAGATGATGCTGATCGAGGCGGTCGGGGCGATGGCCAGCTTGTGCGAGAAGCGCTCCATGATCCCGCGCTCGGCGGCGTCGGGACAAGCGCCCTTCTCCTCGGCCAGGGTCTTGGACGCCTTGTCGGCCTCGCGGCGCAGGTGCTTGAACAGCCGCATGTTCCACGACTTGGCCAGGGCGCTCTCGAACGGCACGTTCTGGGCTTGCAGGAACGAGTGGAAGCCCATCAGGCCCAGGCCCACCGAACGCTCGCGCATGGCGGCGTAGGCGGCCGCGGCGGCCGGGGTCGGGGCGCGGTCGATGAAGTCCTGCAGCACGTTGTCGAGGAAACGCATGATGTCCTCGATGAACATCGGATGGTCGCGCCATTCCAGGAAGCTCTCGGCGTTGACCGAGGACAGGCAGCAGACGGCGGTGCGGTCGTTGCCCAGGTGGTCGACGCCGGTGTGCAGCATGATTTCGCTGCACAGGTTGGACTGGCGCACCGTCAAGCCCAGCTCGCGCTGGTGCTGCGGCATGGCGCGGTTCACGGTGTCGGAGAAGATCAGATAGGGCTCGCCGGTCTGCAGCCGCAGCTCCAGCACCTTCTGCCACAGATTGCGGGCGTCGACCTCGCGCACCACTTCGCCGGTCTTGGGCGAGCGCAGGCCGAACTTCGCGCCGTCGCGCACGGCGTGCATGAAGGCGTCGGTGATCGAGATGCCGTGGTGCAGGTTCAGGGACTTGCGGTTGAAGTCGCCCGACGGCTTGCGGATCTCGAGGAACTCCTCGATTTCCGGGTGGTGGATGTCGAGATAGACCGCCGCCGAGCCGCGGCGCAGGCTGCCTTGGCTGATCGCCAGGGTCAGGCTGTCCATCACCCGGATGAACGGGATGATGCCGCTGGTCTGGCCCTGGCCCTTAACCTTCTCGCCGATCGACCGGACGCCGCCCCAATAGGTGCCGATGCCGCCGCCGTTGGCCGCCAGCCAGACGTTCTCGTTCCAGACGCCGAGGATGCCGTCGAGGCTGTCGGACACCGAATTGAGGAAGCAGGAGATCGGCAGGCCGCGCTCGGCGCCGCCGTTGCTGAGCACCGGGGTCGAGGGCATGAACCACAGGCGGCTCATATAGTCATAGACCCGCTGGGCGTGGTCGGCGTCGTCGGCGAAGGCGGTCGCCACCCGGGCGAACATGTCCTGATAGGACTCGCCCGGCAGCAGATAGCGGTCCTCCAGCGTGGTCTTGCCGAAGTCGGTCAGCAGGGCGTCGCGGGCGCGATCGACCTCGACCTTCTTCACCAGGGCCAGCTTCGGACGCTCGCCGACGCGCAGCGATTCCAAGCGCGCCTCGGGCTGGGGGATTTTCTTCGCCGCTTCACCGCTCGTCATGACCAAAATCCATCAGCAATCAGCGTGTCCGGAGAAGGGTTAGCCCCGTCCAGCCGCTACATCTTGTGGCCGAGGAGCCCCCTCAACCCACTATATGGGGCCACACTGCCTAATGACTCGTCAACGGCCTGAGCGGTCACGAGCGCGAGTTTTTCGTTAACAAGCTGTGAACGAAGCGGGCCGGAAGGCAAGTTACCGCATGCGATCAACGGGTTGCCTGACGGCGCCCGAGCCCAGAAAAATGGGGTCCGTGACCTTCCGCCGCAAGCGGGTTCGGCGCCTGCCTCGAGCGACCGGCGGGCGGCGCAAAAAGAAAGGGCCCGGCGTCGCCGCCGGGCCCTTCCCTATCGTCGGATCGCGATCGTTAGAAGTTGATCGAGATCGTGGAGCGACGGTTCAACGGCTCCTTGACGCCATCGCCGGTGGCGACGGCCGGGGCGGTTTCACCCTTCCAGTCTACGGCCAGGGCGGTCTGGGCGACGCCCAGGCCGACCAGCGCGTCGGCGACGGCCTTCGCACGACGCTCGGACAGGCGAGCATTGTACTTCAGCGAGCCCGAGGTGTCGGTGTGACCGACGACCACCAGCTTCGTCGCCTTGCCGGCGTTGGCGTAGTTGGCCGCTTCCGAAACCACCGACTGGGCTTCCGGCGTCAGCACGTACTGATCGAACGGGAAGTAGACGATGAATTCCTTGGCCTCATACACCGGCGCCGGCGGCGGCGGCGGGGGAGGCGGCGGCGGGGGCGGCGGCGGCGGGGTCATGAACCAGCGCAGGCCGAACATGCCGACATTTTCGGTCGTGTTATTGATATGGATCGGGGAGATCGGCAGGAACGAGCTGCGGAAATTGCCGTCGGTCTCGTTGGAGCGATAGCGATACTCGGCGAACAGGTCCACGTCCGGGGAGATCGAGTAGGCAAGGCCGGCAATGCCCTGCCACTGGAAGGAGGTCTGCGAGCCCTTGACCAGATCCAGCGCCGACACCGGGTTGGTATTCACATGGACGCGCAGGGTGCCGATACCGGCGCCGCCGCCCACGGTGAGCTTCAGGCGCTCGCTCAGGGGGATGTCGTACAGCAGGTTCAGCATGTCGGTGGTCAGGCTGGAATTGGACCGGCCCGCGCCCGCGACCGTCAGGTCGTGCGCGGTATAGCCGAGTTCATTTTCCAGGCGCCAGCCGCTGGACCAGGCGTAACCAAACGAGATCACGCCGATTCCGCTATCATTCGCGGTGGCAGCGCGGTTGAAGGTCGCCGGCGAAGCGATCGAGGTGAGCTGGGAGTCCTGCTGGCTGTCATAACCACCGCCAATACCCAGATACCAGCCTTCGCCCGCCAAGGCAGGGGTGCTGATAGCCGCGACGGCGACTGTCGCCAGTGCGAGCATGCGAAGTTTCATTTTGTACCCTCGTTTTTTTGAAAATATCGACGGGCAGGCATCCCCTTGCCCATCGTCCGAAACCAATGTGCTGCTTATAACGGCGAACCCTCGAAAAGTCTCCACGACAATTGTTGCTTTGCGGGAGATTTGCCGTCCTTTTCCAAGGTTTTACATCCCTGCTGTGACACCATGGCAACAACAAAACGCCTAACTGATCCACTGGTACAGACTTCGCACCAAAAACCGCGGGCTATCGTTCGCTTAATTATTAGGCAGGCCGTCTTTCGGTGTTCGTACAATGAAATCAAATAGATAAGTGGAAATCCGCATGGCCGGCACCGCATTGCACCGTCTACTTTCCCTGCTGGACCTGGAGAAGATCGAGGACAATGTTTTCCGCGGCATCTCGCCCCCAGAACCGGTGCAGCGGGTGTTCGGGGGGCAAGTTCTCGCACAGGCACTCGTGGCCGCCACCCGCACCGTTGATACAGCGCGTCCCTGCCATTCCTTCCATGCCTATTTCCTGCGTCCCGGCGATCCGGCCGTCCCGATCCTCTACGAGGTGGACCGTTCCCGCGACGGTGCCAGCTTCACTGCCCGCCGGGTGGTGGCCATCCAGCATGGGGCACCGATCTTTACCCTGGCCGCCTCCTTCCAGCGGGTGGAGGCGGGGTTCGAGCACCAAGCCCAGATGCCGGTGGTCCCCGCGCCCGAGGAGATGGAAGATGAACAGCAGGTGATGCTGCGCGATCCCGGCCTTACTGAGCCCATGCGTGCCTGGATCGGGCGTGAACGCGCCTTCGAGACGCGCTCGGTCCTGGGCCGCGGGATCGGCGACCGGCCGGCCCGGGCGGCGGTGGACCATATCTGGCTGAAGACGCGCGGCGCCCTGCCGGACGACCCGGCCATCCACCGCGCGCTGCTGGCTTTCGTCTCGGACATGTCGCTGCTGGATACCGCGCTGCTGCCCCATGGCAAGAGCATCTTCTCCGATGTGAAGGTGGCCAGCCTGGACCATGCGATGTGGTTTCACCGCCCGTTCCGCGCCG
>JAQGIN010000249.1 GCA_028291125.1 Caulobacter sp. | reverse complement strand
CGTCCGCCACCAGCTGGGTCTGGCCGGTCGCCGCCGCCGCGCCGCACACCCCGCGCCCAAAGGCGATGCGCAGGCAGCCCAGCGTGCCCTGATAGGGCCCGACCACCAGTTCGCCCGCCTTGTCGGGGTCGACGACATAGAAGCCGGTCCAGAAATAGTGGTCGAAACTGCTCGCCAGCATGCCGGCCACCGTGGCCATGCGGGCGGTCAGGTTGGGTTCGCCGTCGAGCACCGAGGCGATCTCGGCGGCCACCTCGGCGTAGCGCGCGACCTTCTCGGCCGGCAGGATCTTGTCGTTGAAAGCTTCAGCCATGGCTCGGATATAGCGTCTCGGGCGCGGGATGCGAGAGGGCGATCGGCGTCGGAAGCGTGATCCCGCCGCTTCCCATAAACCCATCATCCCCGCGAAAGCGGGGACCCAGGTGTTTTATCGTCGAGCGCCGTGCATTTCAGAAAAAGCCTGGGTCCCCGCTTTCGCGGGGATGATGAGCTGATGGGAATGCATGGCGACGCGATCGCCGTCAGCGGCCCGGGCGGGCGCTCGGCTCGATCTTCAGGGCGGTGGCGCCCTGGACATAGCGTTGGCGGAACGCGTCCAACTGCTGCGGGACGGCGGGGACGGCCTCCGCGAGGCGCGGGCGGTACTCATGCACCTGGGCGGTGACCTGGAAGCCGCCGGCCAGCCGCTCGAGTTCGACCGCCGTTACCGCCAGAGCCTGACTGGCGGCGGCCGACTGCTCGGCCATGGCGGCGGTCCGCTGGTTGCCCTGTTCCAGGCGGTTCATGGCGACATTGACCTGGGCCAGGCCCTCGGCCTGAGTCTGGGCCGAGGCGGCGATCTCGTCGACCAGGCCGTCCAGCTCGGCCACCTGGCCGAGGATCTGGTCGAGGGTCTCGCCGGTCTGGCCGACCAGCTTGACGCCCTTGTCGACCTGGCGGGTCGAGGTGGAGATCAGGCCCTTGATCTGCTTAGCGGCGTCGGCGCTGCGCTGGGCCAGGGCCCGCACTTCCTGGGCGACGACGGCGAAGCCGCGGCCGGCGTCGCCGGCCCGGGCGGCCTCGACCCCGGCGTTGAGCGCCAGCAGGTTGGTCTGGAAGGCGATCTCGTCGATGACGCCGATGATCTGGGTGATCTCGCGCGACGAGTGCTCGATGCCGCCCATCGCCTCGATGGCCTCGCGCACCACCTGGCCGCTGGTCTCGGCGTTGGCGCGAGCGCTGTGGGTCACCTGCCGGGCCCGCTGGGCGCCCTCGGCGCTGCGTTTGACCGTGGCGGTGACCTCGGTGAGGGCGGCGGCGGTCTGGGCCAGGCCCACCCCTTGGCGTTCGGTGCGGTGCGACAAGGCGTCGGCCGCTTCGCCGATCTCGGCGCAGCCGTCGCGCAGGGTGCGGGTGGTGGCCAAGACCCCGGCCAGCGAGGCCTGCAGCCGCTCGACGGCGGCGTTGAAGTCGCGCGGCGCCTGGCGAGCCTCCGGCGCGAACCGGTCCTCGTCCAGCCGGGCGATCAGGTCGCCGTCGGCCAGCTTCTCCAGGCTCCGGGCCAGCAGGGCCGCTTCGGCGGCCTGGGCGGCGGCGAGGGCCTCGGCCGTCTCGACCTGTTGGCGCAATGCGGCCTCGGCGGCCAAGCGTTCGGCGTCCTGGGCGGCGCGGGTCTTCTTATCTTGGGCGAGGTCGTGGCGGACGCCGTCGAGGGCCCGGGCCAGGGCCGCGATCTCATCGCCGCCGTCGGTTCCCGCCACCGGCTGGTCGTAACGGCCGGCGCCGAGATGGGTCACCGAGCGGGTCAGACCCGCCAACGGGCGGCGGACCACGGCGGCGGCGGTCATCAGGACGATCAGGCCGGCCAGAATGGCGGCGCCTCCGCCGGCCAGCAACAGCGGCGTCAGACCCGGAAAGCCGACGATCTTGGCCACGGCCGCCGCGCCGCCGGCCAGCAGGCCGAGGGCCAGGCCCGCGACGCCGACCAGCTTCCAGGCGATCGTCAGCCGATCGAACGCACGCATCACCGATTCTCCCGCGCGAAGAGCGCACAGGCATTGATCGGATGGGAATCCTAAACGGACGTTAACCGTGTTCGCGAAGCGGTCCGATCATTGCGCACCACCGACAGTTTGGGCAGCGGCGCCGCGGCGCTCTCGGCCGGCTGCAGCGGCGGCACCAAGCGGACCGGCTGCCCGGTGAGGGTGTCCGCCGGCGCGGCGCGGTGATGTCCGCCGCCGGCCAGGGTCGCGACCGCCAGCATTCCCACCGCGGCCAGGGCCGTCACGGCCAATCTCGTCCTACACGCCATCATGAACTGAAAATCGTCCTGTTATCCTTGATCAATCAGAGCAAGCCGCGAGGCGGCGCGATGTTCCCAAAGGGCCGCGATGAGGTTTGAAAGATCGCGTCTAAGGCGGCGGCGGGACCGGATAAAGGCGATCTCGGGGCCAAGACGCCATGTTTGGCAAAACGCCGATCCGAGCGGCGCCCGGCGCCCGCCAAAGGATCAGGCGGATACACGCCCACGTTATTTTCCGTCCGCGACGACCATTTGCCCGTGCGTTTTTGACGTCCCATACTGAGTTCGGCCGGACAATTGGTCGCGGTCCCCCCGGGGGAGACGAGACGATGATGATCCATGATCTGGCGCCGCCGATCGGCGGCCGCGATCTGCCGATCGCCCTGATCGAGGACGTCGTCGCCGTCGGCGGCGGCGCCTGGATCGTGACCTTGGTCGCATGAGCCGCGCCTTCGACGCCATCATCATCGGCGCCGGCCAGGCCGGACCGCCCCTGGCCGGACGGCTGGCGGCGGCCGGCCAAAGCGTCGCCCTGATCGAGCGCCAGTTCCT
>JAQGIN010000026.1 GCA_028291125.1 Caulobacter sp. | reverse complement strand
AAGCTGTTCCAGCGGCCGCCCAGCGCCCTGCGCCGAGGGCTGGGGGTCAGCGCCCCGCCCGGCGGCGAGGTGACGGTGCTGCTGCGCTATCGCCCGCCCTATGACTGGGGCTCGATGATCGCCTTCCTGGCGATGCGGGCCATTCCCGGCGTCGAGATCGTCGAAGGCGACGCCTATTTCCGCAGCATCGAGATCGACGGCGCGCAAGGCTCGGTGCGGGTCCGCCCGACCCGCGGCGCGGCGCTCGAGGCCACCGTCCGCTTTCCCAAGCTATCGGCCCTGCCGTCGATCATCGCCCGGCTGCGACGGGTGTTCGACCTGGCGGCCGATCCCGAGGTCATCGAGGCGCATCTTTCCGAGGACCCGCTACTGGCGGCGCTGGTCGCCGCCCGGCCGGGCCTGCGCGTGCCGGGCGCCTGGGACGGCTTCGAGCTGGCGGTGCGGGCGGTGTTGGGCCAGCAGATCACCGTGGTCGCCGCGATCAACCTGGCCGGCCGGCTGACCCGGACCTACGGCCGACCGCTGGCCCCGACCGCCAACGCCTTCCCCGGCCTGACCCACGTCTTCCCGCGTCCGGAACAGCTGGCGCAGGCCGACATCGCCGCGCTGGGCATGCCGGCGACGCGGGCCCGGACGCTGTCGGCCCTGGCCGCCGCCATTGTCGCCGACCCGAACCTGTTCGGGCCTCGACGCGGCATCGACGAGGCCATTGATCAACTCCGGAGTTTGCCCGGCGTCGGCGAGTGGACGGCGCAGTACATCGCCATGCGCCAGCTGCGCGAGCCGGACGCCTTTCCCGCCGCCGACATCGGCCTGCTGCGGGCCCTGGCGGACACCGACGGACGCCGACCCTCGCCGGCCGAGTTGCTGGCCCAGGCCGAGCGCTGGCGGCCGTGGCGGGCCTACGCCGCCCAGCACCTGTGGGCCTCGCACGCGCCGACCTAGCGGCAGAGCCGGTACGGGCTCTGGTCGAGGTGCAGGTGGTCGGCGTGGGCGTCGTTGTAGTCGGGGCTGAGCACCGCGCCGAACACCCCGCAGGCCCCGTCGCGGGCGGCGCGCACGAAGCGACCTTCCTCGGTGTCGCGCCGGAAGTCGCCGACCACGGTGGCCCGCCGGCCGTCGGCGAAGCGGAAGCCGGCGACGTCGAGGGCGTTGGCGCGGGCGTGCTGGCTAGGCCGCTCGCCGGGCCGGCCATAGAGGGTGCGGCAGGCATAGGTCCCGAAATGGTCGACGCGGACCAAGCGGGTCCCCAGGACGTCGCGCGCCGCCGGTCTCAGCACCTGCCGCTCCCACAGCGCGTAGCCCAGGGCCAGCGGACAGGTCATCACCGGCGCCGCCGGGACCAGAGCGCCCCGCGCCCGCACGCTATTGGCCGTCGAGCAGAAGCCGCTCTCCCGCGCCTCGGCCTCGACGAAGACGACACCGCCCTCGGCCAGGGCGGCGCGGCAGGCGGCCGGGTCGGCTTCGATGCGGGCAAGCTTGCCGGCCGTGGCCAGGCCGATCGGCTGGTTCAGCGAGAACGGCTTCCACGGCAGGTCCTGCGGCGGCGCGGCGCGGTCGACGAAGGCGAACAGGATCAGCCCTGCCAGCAGCAGGTCGAGCAGCAGCCCACCGAGGTCGGCGAGCGCCAGGGCGGAGGGCGATGGCGGCTTCACCTCGACGAAACGGCGGCGGACGGCGACGGTTCAGACTTGGCCCGAGCGCCCCGCGCGTGCATCTACGCCGCCATGTCGACCGCCAAGACCCCGCCCCCCGCCGCGCCCGGCTGGCGCGCCCTGCTCGACCGCGACCTGGCGCCGCGCTTCGCCCTGCTGTGCCTGGGCGTCTGGCTGAACGCCGCCGACACCCTGGTGACCGTCACCATCATGCCCAGCGTCGCCCGCGAGATCGGCGGCTACCAGTATTTCGGCTGGTCGGTGGCCGCCTTCCTGCTGGGCTCGATCCTGGCCGGGGCCTGCGCCGGCAAGCTGTCGATCCGGTTCGGCCTGCGCCGCGCCACCGCCCTGGCGGGGGTGGCCTACGCCGTCGGCTGCGCCGCCAGCGCCCTGGCCCCGGAGTTCCTGACCTTCGTCGCCGGCCGCCTGGTCCAGGGCCTGGGAGCCGGGGCGATCGTCGCCCTCTGCTACGTGGCCATCACCGCCCTGTTCCCGGAAAGCCTGTGGCCGCGGGTCTATGGCGCCATCGCCGGGGTGTGGGGCGCGGCGACGCTGCTGGGACCGCTGTCGGGCGGGCTGTTCGCCCAGGCCGGCTTCTGGCGCGGAGCGTTCTGGCTGTTCTTCGCCCAGGCCCTGATCTTCATCGCCGCCGTGCTGGTCATGGTGCCGGCCGCGCCGCGCGCGCCGCAGGGCGGCGCCATCCCCAAGCGGCAGCTGGCCCTGCTGACCATCGGGGTGTCGCTGATCGCCGCCGCCGGCGTCACCCACGGCGCTCTGACCGTCGGGCTCTGCGCCCTGTTCGGCGTCCTGGCCCTGGCGGCCCTGCTGCTGATCAACGGCCGGTCGCGCAACCGCCTGCTGCCGGGATCGGCCGGCGATCTGACCACCGCCACGGGCCTCGGCTTGCTGGTGATCTTCGCCTGCGAGGCCGCCGCCATCGGCTTCACCGTCTATGGCCCGGCCTTCCTGCAGGCCCTGCACGGAGCCAGCCCGCTGCTGGCCGGCTATGTGATCGGGGCCATCGCCGCCGGCTGGACGCTGTGCGCCCTGGCGGTCTCGGGCCTGCCGCGCCGCCACGAGGGCCTGGCCATCCGCGGCGGGGCCAGCGTCATCCTGCTGGGCGTCGCCTGGGGCGCGGTGGAGATGGCCCATGGCGCGCTGATCGGCGTGACCATGTCGATGCTGGTCCTGGGGGCCGGCTTTGGCCTGTGCTGGGCGTTCCTGGCCCGGCGGGTCATCGCCGGCGCGCCGGACCACGAGCAGGCCCTGGCCTCGGCGGCGGTGCCCACCACCCAGTTGATCGGCGGCGCCGCCGGCGCTGCGGCGGCCGGGGCCCTGGCCAACGTCCTGGGCTTCGCCGGCGGCATCGACCCGGCGATGGGCCGCACCGCCGGCTTCTGGCTGTTCGCGGCTTTCGTCCCGCTGGCCCTGATCGGCTGGGCGGCGGCCTGGCGGCTGGGGAGAGACTAGGCGGCTTCCCGTCGACCTCGGCCAAGCTTGTGTCGCAATGCTCGGCGATCCTGCGCGCCTGACCTTCGGGAGAGGACGGGATGACGCGGATATGCAAGCTGCTGACGGCGGCCGCCCTGGTCGCCGCGCCCTGCGCCGCCGGGGCCGCGCCCACCCGGCATCACGCTAGACATGCTCCCAAGCCGCCGTCGCAGGACCGGCTGAGGCGGGTGCTCGATCCGGGCATGCTGTCGCTGGAGGCGCCGGCCTTCGAGGCCGTGGCCGGGCCGGCGCTGAAGGTCTCGGCCGACGGAAGCCGCGATTACGCGATCGACGGCTGTCAAGTCACCGCCCTGACCAGCGGCACGACGGTGACCGGCCTGAAGCTGACGCTCGGCGACACCTGCTCGTTCGACCTCAACAAGTTCTTCCTGTTCGACTACGCTTTTCCGCCGGTCAACCAGATGACCTTGGGCGACTTCACCAAGACCCTCGGGGCCGGCAAGATCACCGCCGACTGCCTGGACGCCTGCGCCGACGGCTCGGTCGCCACGGTCCACGACCACTTCGTCGGCTCGATCTATCTGGCGCGGCTGCAGATCAAGTTCGACCTCAAGATCGACGACGACGCCCGCCGCGCCGCCCTGGAGCGCTGGACCTCGGCGATGCGCGCCGGCGGCGGGGCCGACTATCTGGCGACGGCGCGCTACAACTGCGACCCGAGGTTCGACCCGGCCGCCGAGGACGCCTTCGCCAAGCTCAAGCCCAGCGCGGTGACCATCGGCTACAACCTGAAGGCGCCGAAGTGCTGAGGGGGTGGAGACGACGGGTTCGGCCTAACGCCCCTGAACCTTCGCCAGCATCGGGATCACGACGGCTTCGATATCCGCCAGCCGATTGTGAGCGATGTCCCAGATGATACGCTCGTCGAGTTCAGGATAGCCGTGGGCCACGAGATTTCGAACGGCGACGATGCTCTTCCACGGCGAGTCGCCGAGCTGGTCCTTCAGCCGATCCGGCAGGCGGCCGATCGATTCGCCGATCACCAGCACGTTCATCGCGACCGCGTCGAACACCAGCTGATTGTCCTGAAGCTCCGCCACGGTCATCTCGCCCGCATAGAGGCGAATACGTCCGACGGCTTTCAGGATGTCGTCGAGCCGCATCTCGGCGTCCCGCTCGGCCTTAGGCAAAAACCGCCTCCCGCAGCACACGGTCCCGCATCAGGCGATGAAGGGTTTTGGGCGTCGCCAGATCCACGTCGCGCTGCAACAGCTCGGCGAGGGCGTCTCGAAGGGCGAAAAAATCCAGGCCCGGATGGGTTTCAAGCCCAAACTCCACCAGCACGTCGACGTCGCTGTTAGGCCCCGCCTCGCCCCGCGCCGTGGAGCCGAACACGCCGACGCGCTGGACGCCGTAGCGGTCCAGCAGCGGCTTGGCCGCGCGCAACTTGGCGAGGGCTTCGTCGAGGGTCATGCCGGCATCATAGCACGAAATCGTCCCTCAAGCTTCGGCCAGGGCCGCGGTCTCCACCAGCTCGACGACGTCGGCCATGATCTCGGTGATCTTGAAGTCCTTGGGGGTGTAGATCCGGGTCACGCCCATCTGCTTGAGCACCAGGGCGTCGGCCTCGGGGATGATGCCGCCGACCACCACCGGGATGTGGCCCAGGCCTTCGGCGCGCATCACCCGGATCACCTCCTGCACCAGGTCGAGGTGCGAGCCCGACAGGATCGACAGGCCCACCACGTGGGCGCGGCCTTCCTTGGCGCGGCGGACGATGTCGTCGGGGGTCGAGCGGATGCCGTCATAGATCACTTCCATGCCGCAGGCCCGGGCCCGGGTGGCGATCTGCTCGGCGCCGTTGGAATGGCCGTCGAGGCCGGGCTTGCCGACCAGATAGGTCAGGGTGCGGCCTAGCACCTGGGACACCCGCTCGACCTCGGCCTTCACCGCCTCGACATCCTCGGCCTCGCCGGTGGAGACGACGATCGCCACGCCGGTCGGGCCGCGATATTCGCCGAACACCGCGCGCAGGGCGCCCGCCCATTCGCCGGTGGTGACGCCAGCCTTGGCGGCGGTGATCGAGGGTTCCATGATGTTTCGGCCATCGGCGGCCGCGGCCTTGAGATCGGCCAGGGCGGCCTCGACCGCGCCGGAATCGCGGGCCGCGCGCCAGGCCTTCAGCCGCTCGACCACGCCGGCTTCCAGCAGCGGATCGATGGTCTCGATCGAACTTTCGCCGGCCGACAGCGGCGAGTCCTCGCTGTCGGTCCAGCGGTTGACCCCGACCACGGTCAGGTCGCCGGTCTCGACCGCTCGCACCCGCTTGGCGTTGGCCCCGACCAGCTGGGTCTTCATGTAGTCGATGGCGTCGGCCGCCCCGCCCATGGCGTCGATCAGGGCCAGCTGGGCCAGGGCCCCGGCGCTGAGCTCGGCGACCTTGGCCTCGACCACGTGGCTGCCGTCGAACAGGTCCTCGTATTCTAGCAGGTCGGTCTCATAGGCCAGCACCTGCTGCAGCCGCAGCGACCACTGCTGGTCGAACGGACGCGGCAGGCCCAGGGCCTCGTTCCAGGCCGGCAGCTGCAGGGCCCGGCAGCGGGCGTCCTTGGACAGGGTCACCGCCAGGGCCTCGATCAGGATGCGATAGACGTTGTTCTCGGGCTGCTGCTCGGTCAGGCCCAGGCTGTTGACCTGCACCCCGTAGCGGAACCGCCGGGCCTTGGGATCCTGCACCCCATAGCGCTCGAGCAGGATCTGGTCCCACAGCCGGGTGAAGCTGCGCATCTTGCACAACTCGGTGACGAAGCGGACGCCGGCGTTGACGAAGAAGCTGATCCGCGCGGCGACGATCTCGAAATCCTCGTCGGGCACCTGGCCGCCGGCCTTGACGGTGTCGAGCACGCTGATCGCCGTGGCCAGGGCGAAGGCCAGCTCCTGCTCCGGCGTCGCCCCCGCCTCCTGCAGGTGGTAGCTGCAGACGTTCATCGGGTTCCACTTGGGGACCTCGCGATAGCACCAGGCGATCATGTCGCCGATCAGCCGCAAGGACGGGCCCGGCGGGAAGATGTAGGTGCCGCGGCTCAGATACTCCTTGATCAGGTCGTTCTGGGTGGTGCCCTGCAGCTTGGCGCGGTCGGCCCCCTGCTCGTCGGCCAGGGCGACGTACAGGGCCAGCAGCCAGGCGGCCGGGGCGTTGATGGTCATCGAGGTGTTGGAGTGGTCCAGCGGGATCTGGTCGAACAACTGGCGCATGTCGCCCAGGTGGCTGATCGGCACCCCCACCTTGCCGACCTCGCCGCGGGCCAGGATATGGTCGGGGTCGTAGCCGGTCTGGGTGGGCAGGTCGAAGGCCACCGACAGGCCGGTCTGGCCCTTGGCCAGATTGGCGCGATAGAGGGCGTTGGACATCTGGGCCGTCGAATGGCCGGCATAGGTGCGGAAGATCCAGGGCGCGTCGGGCGCGTGCTGGAACGGCGGCGATGTCATCCTGCGCTTCCCGTTTATTGGTCTTGTTATCGCGGATCATGAACCCGGTTTTGCTGCGATGCAATATCGCAAGTGCGTCCCTTCGAGGCTCGACTTCGCCTCGCACCTCGGATGAGGAAGTCAGCACCCCACGCTCCTCATCCTGAGGCGCCCGCGCAGCGGGCCTCGAAGGACGCACCGCGCATCCGCCTCTGGCCTCGTCCCCTAGAAACCCCTAGATGGCGCGTGCAACCGCTGATGGGATCCGCGCCTTGGCCGACCTCGCCGTCTATTACGAACACCCCGCCTGGTTCACGCCGCTGTTCCGCGTGCTCGACGCCCGCGGCGTCGACTACGTGAAGATCAACATCCAGGACCACAGCTTCGACCCGGCGGTGCTGCAGGCCCCCGCCCCGGTGGTGCTGAACCGGCTGGCGATGTCGTCGTTCCTGCGCCAGGACGAGCACGCGGTGTTCTACAGCCAGGCGGCCCTGGCCCATTGGGAGGCGGCCGGCGCGCGGGTGATCAACGGTCCCGCCGCCATGGCCATCGACGCCAACAAGGCCCGGCAGCTGAGCCTGTTCACCCAGCTGGGCCTGGCCATCCCCGCCAGCCGCGTGGTCCATAGCCAGGCCGACGCCGCCCGCGTCGCCAAGGACCTGCGCGCCCCCTTGATCGTCAAGCCGAACATCGGCGGCTCCGGCTCGGGCGTCACCCGCTACGAGGACGCCGCCGAGGTGGCGATGTGGGCGGCCGACAAGGGCCTGCCGCCGGCCATCGACAATGTCACCCTGGTGCAGGAATACGTCCCGGCCCGCGACGGCCGGGTGATCCGCTGCGAGACCCTGGCCGGCAAGTTCCTGTACGCCATCGCCCTGAACGGGGCCGGCACGACCTTCGACCTGTGCCCGGCCGATGTCTGCATGGTCGACAAGCCCAGCATCACCATCGAGGCCTACACCCCGCCGCCCGAACTGATCGCGGCGGTCGAGGCCGTGGCCCAGGCCGCCCATCTCGACGTCGGCGGCATCGAATACATGATCGACGACCGCGACGGCGTGGCCCGGTTCTACGACATCAACGCCCTGTCCAACTTCGTCGCCGATCCGCTGACCGTGCTGGGCTACGACCCGCACGAACAGCTTGTCGACTTCATCCAGCTCCAGATCACCGACCGGCGGAGGCAAGCAGCGTGAGATACGGTTTCTGGACTCCCGTCTTCGGCGGCTGGCTGCGCAACGTCGCCGACGAGGGCATGGCCCCGACCTTCGATTACGTCCGCGCCCTGTGCCAGCGGGCCGAGCAGATCGGCTATGACCTGACCCTGATCGCCGAGCTCAATCTCAACGACATCAAGGGCACCGATCAGCCGGCCCTGGACGCCTGGTCGACCGCCGCCGCCCTGGCCGCGGTCACCGAAAAGCTGGAGCTGATGGTGGCGGTGCGGCCCAACTTCCACCACCCGGCCCTGTTCGCCAAGCAGGCGGCCAATATCGACAACATCGCCGGCGGCCGCCTGGCCCTGAACGTGGTCTCGTCCTGGTGGGCGGAAGAAGCCACCAGCTACGGCCTGCAGTTCGACCAGCACGACGACCGCTACGGCCGCACCACCGAATGGCTGACCGTGGTCGACGGCCTGTGGAGCCAGACCCCGTTCAACCACGACGGCGAACGCTACCAGCTGAAGAACGCCATCTGCGAGCCCAAGCCGGTGAAGAAGCCGCGGCCGGTGGTCTATGCCGGCGGCGAGTCCGAGGCGGCCAAGACCATGATCGCCCAGTCCTGCGACGCCTATGTCATGCACGGCGACGAACCCGAATTCGTCGCCGAGAAGATCGCCGACATGCGCGCCCGCCGCGAAGCCGCCGGCAAGCCGCCGATGACCTATGGCATGGCCGCCTACGCCATCGTCCGCGACACCGAGGAAGAGGCCCAGGCCGAACTGGCGCGGATCACCAAGCTCGACCCCAACGCCCCCGGCTTCGGCAATTTCGACCAATGGCTGTCGGGGACGCAGCTGGAGCGGGAACTGAAGATCCAGGAATATTCGGTCTCCAACCGCGGCCTGCGGCCGAAGCTGGTCGGCACCCCGGCCCAGGTGCGCGAGCGCGTCGCCGAATTCGAGGCGGTCGGCCTGGACCTGCTGCTGCTGCAGATGAGCCCGCAGCTGGAGGAGATGGAGCGGTTCGCGGATGGGGTGATCAACGGGTAAGGCTGTTTGATCTCACCGTCGCAAAACCATCCATCATCCCCGCGAAAGCGGGGACCCAGGTGTTTTATCGTCGAGCGCCATGCCTTTCGGAAAAAGCCTGGGTCCCCGCTTTCGCGGGGATGACGGGCTTTGAGAGTTGGCGCGTGCCACGCGCCCCGCCCATGCTGCGGCGCACAAGATTCCGCTTGCCAGATTTAAACAGTTGTCACAGCCTGAGCCTCTTCGCAGCGGAAAATCCCGCCGTGAAGCCCAAAACGATGGCTAGGCGCTAGGTTTTCATCCCTTTCGACCCGGCCGCACGCAGCGCTTATCAAGCTTCGCGCGTTGTTGCAGCGCCGAAGAGACCGGGGAGTGAGATGACGACCGCGACGCTCGACAAGCCGCCCGTGAAGGATCTGTACGAGATCGGCGAGATCCCGCCGCCCTTCCATGTGCCGAAAAACATGTACGCCTGGGCGATCCGCAAGGAGCGCCACGGCCGGCCGGAAACGGCGATGCAGGTCGAGGTGGTGCCGACCTGGACGATCGGCGAGGACGAGGTGCTGGTCTTGGTGATGGCCGCCGGCGTCAACTACAACGGCGTCTGGGCCGCCCTGGGCGAGCCGATCAGCCCGCTCGACGGCCACAAGCATCCCTATCACGTCGCCGGCTCCGACGCGGCCGGGGTGGTCTGGGCGGTGGGCAAGAAGGTCAAGCGCTGGAAGCCCGGCGACGAGGTGGTGATCCACTGCAATCAGGACGACGGCGACGACGAGGAGTGCAACGGCGGCGACCCGATGTTCTCCACCAGCCAGCGGATCTGGGGCTACGAGACGCCGGACGGCAGCTTCGCCCAGTTCTGCCGGGTGCAGTCGCGCCAGCTGCTGCCGCGGCCCAAGCACCTGACCTGGGAGGAGGCCGCCTGCTACACCCTGACCCTGGCCACCGCCTATCGCATGCTGTTTGGCCACAAGCCGCACGAGCTGCGGCCCGGCCAGAACGTGCTGGTCTGGGGGGCCTCGGGCGGGCTGGGGGTGTTCGCCATCCAGCTGGCCGCCGTGGCCGGGGCCAACGCCATCGGCGTGGTGTCGTCCGAGGACAAGCGCGAGTTCGTGCTGTCGATGGGGGCCAAGGCGGTGCTGAACCGCAACGAGTTCAACTGCTGGGGCCAGCTGCCCAAGGTCAACGGCCCCGAGTTCAACGACTACATGAAAGAGAGCCGCAAATTCGGCAAGGCGATCTGGCAGGTCACCGGCAATCGCGACGTCGACCTGGTGTTCGAACACCCCGGCGAGCAGACCTTTCCGGTCAGCGTCTTCGTGGTCAAGCGCGGCGGCATGGTGGCGATCTGCGCCGGCACCAGCGGCTTCAACCTGACCATGGACGCCCGCTTCTTGTGGATGCGCCAGAAGCGGGTGCAGGGCAGCCATTTCGCCAATCTGATGCAGGCCAGCGCCGCCAACCAGCTGGTCGTCGACCGTCGCGTCGACCCCTGCCTGTCGGAGGTGTTCCCCTGGGCCGACATCCCGGCGGCGCACGAGAAGATGCTCGCCAACCAGCACCTGCCCGGCAACATGGGCGTGCTGGTCTGCGCCCAGCGGCCCGGCCTGCGGACGTTCGAAGAGGTGCAGGAGCTGGGCGGCGGCCTGGGCTAGATCCGAAGGCGGAGGATCTCTTCAGGGCATCGTGAACTTGGGCGTGACGATGCAGCGGATCTTCCCGTCGAGCACGCCCACCCGCGCCGACCGGCCGCCGGTCAGGTCGTAATAGCTTTCGCGCCCCGCGGCCGAAACGCCAAGATAGTCCGGCCCGGTGAAGCGACAGGCGGGGAA
>JAQGIN010000024.1 GCA_028291125.1 Caulobacter sp. | reverse complement strand
GCGGCGGGGGCCGCCCTGCAGATGGCCGCCACCGCCGCGCTGCTGGTGGCCATGCAGCGCTCGTCCTTCGCCCTGGGCACCGCCATGCAGCAGAGCGGCCTGCCGTTCGCCCTGATCTGGGGCGCGCTGCTGTTCGGCGACCGAATCGGGCCGATGGCCTGGGTCGGCGGACTGATCGTGACCGTTGGTTTGGCCGTCCTGTCCTGGCCGCGGGGCGAAGTGGTCATGCGGCGTGGCGCCGCAGCGGCCGGACTGGGCTCGGGGGCGCTGTTCGCGCTCAGCGCCAACTGTTTCCGCCAGGGCGCCTTGACCCTGGACCCGCATCACCCGGCCTTCTCGGCCCTGGCCACGGTGGTGGTGGTGCAGGCCCTGCAGTCGGCGGCCCTGACCGCCTTCCTGGCCGCGCGCAACCCCGATGTGCTGGTCGCGGTGGTCGGCGCCTGGCGGCGGTCTTTGGGCGCGGGCCTTTGCGGGGCGGCCGCTTCGGGCCTGTGGTTCACCGCCATGGCCCTCAGCCCGGTCGGGCCGGTGCGCGCCGTCGGGGTGGTGGAAATGCCGATCGCCGCCCTGGCCGGACGCCGGCTGTTCGCCGAACGGATCACCCCGTTGCAGATGCTGGCCGGCCTGGTGACGGCGGTCGGCGTGGTCATGGCCGCGCTCGGCTAGATTTCGCCCTATTTTGCTGGGCGGGCCTCCTGGAACGGCGCGCGGGACAGCCGTCGGCGCCATCGCCGCGAATAGACCTTGAAATCAACGCTTTCGCAGGGCAAACGGGCCGGGTCGGCGCGCCTCAAGGCCACGAACGACGGCGCGCCCGGAGGGGGCGGCGCTCCCGTCGTGGTTCAAGGTTCGCTGTCCCAGGCGCACATCGATTTCCCGGGAATCGTGCTTTGCTGTTCTGGTCTTCAGTCAGGAGACATTTCTTCGCCGAACGCTCACCTTTTCGACGGAAAATGCTCTAGCTTCCGCTCCTATCGTCTCCCTTGGTCGCCCCTCCTACCCTTCACTCAGGGCTTTTCATGTTCTCTTCCCTCTTCGGCGTTATCTCCAACGACATCGCCATCGATCTCGGCACCGCCAACACCCTCATCTATATGAAGGGCAAGGGCATCGTGCTGAACGAGCCGTCGGTCGTCGCCCTGCGCAACGTCGGGGGACGGAAGGTCGTCCACGCCGTCGGGATCGAGGCCAAGCAGATGCTGGGCCGCACGCCGGGCCACATGGAGGCGATCCGCCCCATGCGCGACGGGGTCATCGCCGACTTCGAGGTCGCCGAGGAGATGATCAAGTACTTCATCCGCAAGGTTCACAACCGCAAGGGCTTCGTGAACCCCAAGGTCATCGTCTGCGTGCCGTCGGGCGCCACCGCCGTCGAACGCCGCGCCATCAACGATTCCTGCCTCAACGCCTCGGCCCGCCGGGTCGGCCTGATCGACGAGCCGATGGCCGCCGCCATCGGCGCCGGCCTGCCGATCCACGAGCCGACCGGCTCGATGGTCGTCGACATCGGCGGCGGCACCACCGAGGTGGCCGTGCTGTCGCTGTCGGGCATCGTCTATTCGCGCTCGGTCCGGGTCGGTGGCGACAAGATGGACGAGGCGATCATCAGCTACATGCGCCGCCACCATAATCTGCTGATCGGCGAGACCACCGCCGAGCGGATCAAGAAGGAAATCGGCACCGCCCGCGCCCCAGCCGACGGCGAGGGCCTGTCGATCGACGTCAAGGGCCGCGACCTGATGCAGGGCGTGCCGCGCGAAGTCCGGATCAGCGAAAAGCAGGCCGCCGACGCCCTGGCCGAGCCGGTCGGGCAGATCGTCGAAGCCGTGAAGGTCGCCCTGGAAGCCACTCCGCCGGAACTGGCGTCCGACATCGCCGACAAGGGCATCATGCTGACCGGCGGCGGCGCCCTGCTGCGCGGCCTGGACGCCGAGATCCGCGACCACACCGGCCTGCCGGTCACCGTGGCCGACGACCCGCTGTCGTGCGTGGCCCTGGGCTGCGGCAAGGTGCTCGAGCATCCCAAGTGGATGAAGGGCGTCCTGGAATCCACGCTGTCCTAGGTTTGAAATCCGAGTAGGGCGCCCGCGGGCGCCCAGGAGAATGCGTTCGTGCCCTTTCGCGAAGGTCCGCTTGGCGACCTGAAAGTGCCGCTCACCTGGACCGCGGCCGTGGCGCTCATCGTCGCGGCGGTGATCGCGGTGGCGTTTCTGATGGCCGATCGACGCGAGACCCTGCAAGAGCAGGCCTATGGCGTCACCCGCCAGACCGTCGACACCGTCACCCGGCCAGTCAGCGGCGCCATCGCCGCCCCGGGCCGCTGGACCGGGGTCGGGGTCGGCTTCGTCCGCAGCTATTTCTTCGCCGCCTCCGAGAACCGCAAGCTGAAGGCCGAACTGGCCGAGATGCGGCAATGGCGCGACACCGCCCTGGCGCTCAGCGACGTTAATGACCGCTACAAGGCCCTGTTGGGCCTGCGCACCGAGCCGCCGATCCCGATGGTGGCCGGCCGGGTGGTCGCCGACGCCCGCGGCCCGTTCGCCAACACCCGCCTGACCGACGCCGGCGCGGAAAAGGGCGTCAAGATCGGCAATCCGGTGATGAACGAGCGCGGCCTGGTCGGCCGCGTGGTCGGCGTCGCCAACGGGGCTAGCCGCATGTTGCTGCTCAGCGACATCGCCTCGCGCACCCCGGTGATGATCGACCGCAGCAACGCCCGCGCCATCCTCACCGGCGACGGCGGGCCCAATCCCAAGCTCGACTATCTGCGCGGCGTCGATCCGGTGCGCCAGGGCGACCGGGTGGTGACGTCGGGCGACGGCGGCGTGCTGCCGCGCGGCCTGCCGGTCGGGGCGGCGGTCAAGGGGCTGGACGGCCGCTGGCGCGTGGCGCTGTTCGCCGACGACTCCTCCATCGACTTCGTCCGCATCCTGCTGTTCTCCGACTTCGCCCAACTGGCCAACCAGAAGCAGCTGGAGATGCGCAGTCTGCCGCCGGTGACCACCGAGGACCCGCAGGCCTCGGTGATCGGTCCCGCCGTCCCGCCGCCCGCCGCGGCCAAGCCAGCCGGGACCGCCCCGCCGACCACCCAGCCGACCACCCCCAAGCCCGCGCCGCCGAAGCCGGCCGCGCCCACGCCGGCCGCGACCGGAACGCCGCGATGAGCGGCGCGGCGCGCCCCCTGGATCCTTGGCGCTGGCTCGGCCTGCCCCTGCTCGGGTGCGTCATCCTCACCGTGCTGTTCGCCGCGCCGCTGCGGATCTGGGGCCTGCGGCTGCCCGAGCCGGTGTTCGCCATGGCCCCCGCCTTCGCCTGGGCGTTGATCCGGCCGTCGATTCTGGCTCCCTTCGCCCTGTTGCTGCTAGGCCTGTTCCTCGACATGTTCTGGGGCGGGCCGACCGGGCTGTGGGGGCTGTCGCTGCTGGTGGCCTACGCCACGGTCTTGGCGGCGCGCAGCATCATCACCGGCCAGAGCCAGCCGATCCTGTGGGCTTGGTACGCTGGGGTGACGGCGGTGGCCCTGGCGGCCGGCTTCCTGTTCACCATGCTCGACGCCCTGGCCATGCCTAGCCTGCTGGCGGTGTTCTGGCAGTTCCTAGTGACGGTGGCGCTGTTCCCGTTCGCCTATCGGCTGATCGACCGGTTCGACGACGCCGACGTCCGCTTCCGGTGATCCGATGAGCGAGCCGTCGATCTTCTTTTCCGAGGTCAACGAACGGCAGGGG
>JAQGIN010000207.1 GCA_028291125.1 Caulobacter sp. | reverse complement strand
AAGGCTCGTTCCGCGAGATGAAGCGTCACGTGCATTATGAAAAGCCGTCGGAAAAGCGCGCCCGTCAAAAGGCCGAGGCTGTCCGTCGCGCCCGCAAGCTGGCCCGCAAGCGCGCCCAGCGCGAAGGCCTGCTGCCGATGCCGAAGAAGCCGGTCGGCGCGCGCTGATTTCCGGTCCGGCGCGGGACTAGCCCGCCGCCGTCAGGATCGCGACCCAAACCAAGCCCGCGCGGGTCCGCCCGCGCGGGCTTTGTCGTATTCGGCGTTCAGGATAGATAGAGGGGGACAGGCACTCAGCGCACGGCGTCGTGAGAACCTGGCGAGGCGAGCGGGCTGAGTGCCTGTCCCCCTCTATCTATCCCCCACCCCCGACGAAGTTGACCGCCCGCACGACGTGATCCGCGAAGGCCTCGCCCAGCAGGGTGGTGTGGCTGGCCCCGGCCACGTGGTCGACCAAGCCATGGCGCGAGACCAGAGCCGGCGCGGCCTGCAGGTCCTTCCACTGCTCGCGGCCGGCGCGCGCGCCGGCGGTGACCACCGCCACCGGCCAGGCCGGGTCGAACGGCGGTTCGGCGGCCGCCTGGTCCGAGGCGGCCGGCCACAGCGCGACTTCCCGCGCCGACCAGCGATTGTGACGGCCGTTGGCGAAGGCCCAGCGCTTCTCGGCCTTGGCCGCCGGCGGCAGGCCGATCTTGTCGCCCAACGAGGTGTAGACCAGCGGCTTGAACAGGCCGAGCGAGGCCCCGCGCGCCGCCCAGCGCGAGGCGGCGGCGAAGGCGTCGATGAAGCCGCGCATGCGGGGGTTCTGCGCCGATTCCGGCGTCGAGGCGTCGACCAGCACCAGGCCCGCGATCTTGGACGGATTGCGGCCGGCATATTCGCGCAGCCGCAGGCCGGCCATCGAATGGCCGACCAGGATGAACGGGCCCGGCTCGCTCGAGGCGGCGATCAGCTTCTCGAAGTCGCCGACGATGGCCAGGCCGTCGCGCGGCTGCGGTCCCGGATCGGAAAAGCCCATGCCGGCCCGGTCATAAGCGCAGGAGCGCCAGCCGGCGGCGGCGAGCTTGTCTTGGATCGCGCCCCAGTCGGCGGCGAAGCCGAAGGCCCCGGCCTCCAGCCAGACCAGCGGCCGGGCGCTGGCCGCGCCCTCGCAGACCAGGCGCAGGCGCCGCCCGGGTTCGATCTCCAGCATCGTCCCGCGCGGCTGCGGCGCGCCGGCGGCGGAGACCAAGCCTCCCGCGGCGATAAACGCGACCAGAACAAGGGCGAACCCGGCGAGACCGCGCGCGACGAGGCTAAGCATGGCCGCACTGTACCGGCGATTATGGCTCCGTCGAGACCGTCGCGACGAAGCGGCGCCAAATCGTGACGCCTGCCCTAGCTGGGGCTGGCGGGGGCGATCTGGATCGGCGCCGAGGCCCCCGCCGCGGCGGGGGCCTCGGGCCGGGCCAGCCATTGCAGGCGAGCGCGCACCCGGCCGCCCTGGCCGGCCGGGACGGTGGTCGCCTCGGCCAGCTGGATGGAGCCGGCCTCGGCGGGCGTGGCGCGCGGGCCCTTGCCGGCCCGCTTCTCCGCCCGCGCCGCCAGCACGCCCTTGGGCCAGCGCGAGACGGTGGCCAGCCGGACCTTGGACCCAACCCGGGCCGCAGCCTTCAGCGGCAGGTCGTCGGCCTGGGCGAAGCTACGGCCGAGGAACAGGCCTGGATTGAGCGGCTTGCCGTCGCGGCGCAGCTCGAAATGCAGGTGGGCGCCGGTCGAGCGGCCGCTGTCGCCGACGAAGGCGATGGTGTCGCCGCGCGCCACCTGGGCGCCGGACGCCAGGCCGGCCAGCGGACGCCCCAGATGGGCGTAGAACGAGTGCAGGCCGTCCTTGTGGGCCAACTCCACGAACCGGCCGTACGTGCCGCTGACGCCGGTCCGCACGACCACGCCGTCGGTGGCGGCCCGCACCGGCGCGCCCTCGGGGGCGGCGATGTCGACGCCTTCATGCAGGCGGCCGTTCTCTTCCCACGGCAATTGTCGCAGGCCGAACGGCGAATTGATCTGCCGGCCGGGCAGCGGGGCGTCGAAGACGAAGGCGGGGGCCGGCGGCGCGAGGGTCTGAACCGGGACCGCCGGGGTCGGAACCGAAACCAGGCCCGGCGCGGCGGTCGGAGCGGCGACGGGAGTCGAGGCGGGAATCGGGCCGATCGCCGTCAGACCGGCGGTGGCGTTCAACGCCGCCACGGAGACGATCATGCCGACGGCCAGGCAGAACAGGCCACGCGCGTGGGAGGACGGGGCGGCCAAGCTTTGTGAATGCAACAATACGACCTCTAAGAGCCGGGCCGGAGTCGCGACCCTTACCGACCCCCCGGATGAAGAGGGGCGTCTATGCAGACTCTATTGGGCGAAAAGGCGGCGCAGCTTGACCATTGCTCAATCTCGATTGGGCGGCTGACTATGCGCCGCCGCCGGATCGCCGCCGCTGGCCTGGAAAGGAGGGCTTTCCCGGTCACCGACCCGGTCGGCGGCGCATGAAACATGACAAACATTACCTTTTGGACATGACATTACAAAGTATTCAGATCTTTAATTATAGATCATGAAACAGACGTAACGGGTAAATCAAAATAATCCGGCGTACATCCTTAGACATCGGCGCAGTGAGGCGTCGAGATGTAGGGACAAACTCCAATGCGTAAGTTCATCATCCGCCTGACCGGCGTCGCCAGCCTCGCCCTCGCCGCCCTGCCCGTGATCGGCCTGACCCAGGCCGCCCAAGCCGCCCCCGCCGAGCCGGTGGCCCGCGTGGTGGTCAGCGATCTGGATCTCAGCAAGCCGGCCCAGGCCGCGGTGCTGGACGCCCGCATCCACGCCGCTGGCACCCAGTTCTGCAAGGCCCGCGAAGCCATCGACTCGGCCAAGCTGTCGATCCCCCGCGCCTCGTGCCTGAACTTCGTCCGCAACGAGATGCTGCGCCAGCTGCCCAAGGCCGAAAGCAACGCCGTGCGCTACGCCTCCCGCGCGCCCCTGCTGGACGTCGCGGCCCGGTAGCCCACCAGACCGTGTCGCCCGGCCTCAAGCCGGGCGCGCGCCGGCTAGAGCCCCTTGACGATCCCCTCGACCATCTTCTTGGCGTCGCCGAACAGCATCATGGTGTTGTCGCGGAAGAACAGCTCGTTCTCGACCCCGGCATAGCCGGAGCTCATGCCGCGCTTCACGAACAGCACGGTGCGGGCCTTTTCGACATCCAGGATCGGCATGCCGTAGATGGCGCTGGTGGGATCGGTCTTGGCGGCGGGATTGGTGACGTCGTTGGCTCCGATCACGAAGGCCACGTCGGCGCTGGCGAACTCGGCGTTGATGTCCTCCAGCTCGAAGACCTCGTCATAGGAGACGTTGGCCGCGGCCAGCAGCACGTTCATGTGCCCGGGCATCCGACCGGCGACGGGGTGGATGGCGTACTTCACCTCCACGCCCTCTTCCTTCAGCTTGTCGCCCATCTCGCGCAGGGCGTGCTGGGCCTGGGAGACGGCCATGCCGTAGCCGGGGACGATGATGACCTTGCTGG
>JAQGIN010000021.1 GCA_028291125.1 Caulobacter sp. | reverse complement strand
GCCTTGGCCAGGATCTCGGTCAGGCCGGCGATCTCGAAGCGGCGATAGGGCTTCTTGCCGCGCTGCGGGCGCACCAGGACGTGGTCGGCCCCGGCCACCAGGGTGATCGGCAGGCCGACCTCGCCGCGGGTCGGGTTCTCGATCGGGCCGGCGCGGCCCGAGAAGCCGTCGCGCAGATTGTCCATGCGGATGTCGCGGACCTTGAGGGCCGGGCCGTCATTGATGCGGACGTCGGCGTCGCTGGTGTTGGTGGCGCGGCCCAGCTGGAAGATCACCGTGTGGCGGCGCACCTGGGCGAAGTCGCTCTTCACCTCGCACGACACCTCGCCGTTGAACCGGTCGGCGCGCACCTTCAGCCGCCAGTCGCCGGCGGTCTGGACCGGGGTGGTGAAGGGCAGGGTGATGCTGTGCGGCAGTTTCGGCAGGTGGCCAAGCAGGGAGGCGGACAGCATCAGCGCGGCGAAGAACATCGGATCATCCTGAAAACCAGCGGGCGAGGCGACGACGACGCGGCGCGGCGTCCCCTCGCCTTGCCTATACCCGCGCGACGGCGGCGAACCAAGCCGCCGCTATTCGAAGCGATAGAAGCTGTTGGCGGTCAGGCGGCCGGCGCGCGGGTCGGGGCCGGCCGCGGCGGCGGCGTCGAGCAGGCCGGCGTGCAGCCGGTTGCCGGCATAGACGATGACGCGGTTGAACACCGCCTCCACCCGCTCGACCTCGTCGAACAGCGGCGTCGGGCCGGCGACATAGCCGGCCGGGGCGGCGGCCGGATCCTCGAGTTCCTGGCGCAGGGCGGCGAAATAGCCGGCCGAGCGTTCGGGGCCGACGCGCTCGAAGCCGGTGGCGCGGTGGCGGTAGAAGGCGGTGCCGCCGAAGCCGGGGCCGCAGAGATAGTGCAGAATCGCCAGCCGCCGCGGCTCGGCCGAGTCGATATGCGGCAGGCGCTGGATCAGATTGGCCTGGTCGGCCGGCAGGCTGGCGATCGACAGGGCGCAGGTGACCTGGGCCCGGCCGGCCGGCGGCGCGCCGAACACCGCCGCCAGCGTCGGCCGCAGCGCCCGGATCAGGCCCTCGACATAGCCGCTCGGGGCCGGGGCGCGCACCCCGGGATAGAAGTTGGCGGCCGGCTCCAGCGGCGCGAAGCGGGCGGTGGCGGCGATCTGGTCGACCAGGCCCGCGGGCTCGGCCATCAGGCCGTCGATCACCACCAGCGGCTGGGCCTCGCGGCCGATGCGGCGGACCTCGACGGCGGGGCTGTCCTCGGCGACGAACCGCCACTCGCTCATCGCCGCAAGTCCTCGCCGGCGTCGCCCTGGGCCAGGTCCGGCCCCCTGGACTTGAAGCCGCTGGCATAGACCGCGGCCACCAAGGCCCGGTGGTCGGGCAGGCTCGACACCGCCCGCGCCCCGGCCTCGCGCACCCGCCGAAACTCGGCCCGGGCCAGGTCGACATGCGGATGGGCGGCGGGGTCCAGCATGGTCTGAAAGCCCATGCCGTACAGGATGTACTGGTAGTTGAACCACTTGAACGACTCGTGGAGGTTCGGAAAGTCGAAGGCGTTGGGCGCTCGGTGGCGCCACATCTGCAGATGGTCGCGCAGGGTGTCCGACCACGTCTCGGGCCGGACATTGTCGCGCCAGAACGGCTCGTCGCGCCGGCTCAGGCAGTAGTGCAGCTTGAGGAAATCGATGGCCCGCAGATAGCGGTCGGTCATGGCCTGGTTGAACTGGCGGGCGGCGGCTTCCATCCCCCCGGCGCGCGGGAAGCTACGCGCCAGCATCTGGGCGGCGGCCTCGATCAGCACGATGCCGGTCGATTCCAGCGGCTCGAGGAAGCCGCCCGACAGGCCGACGGCGACGCAGTTCTTCACCCAGTGCGCCTCGCGGTGCCCGATGCGCAGCTTCAGCAGCCGGGGGGTGAGGCCGTCGCCGGCCTTGCCGACATAGCCGCGCAGCACTTCCTCGGCTCGGTCGTCGCTGGTGTGGGCGCTGGAATAGACATAGCCCGTGCCCCGGCGGTCGGGCAGGCCGATGTCCCAGGTCCAGCCGGCCTCGTGGGCGGTGGAGATCGTCGTCGTCGCCAGCGGCGCGTCGGGGCGGTCATAGGGGACCTGCAGGGCCAGGGCGCGGTCGACGAACAGCTGATCGCCACGGTTGATCCAGGCCGAGCCCATCGCCTCGCCGATCAAGGCCCCGGCGAAACCCGTGCAGTCGACATAGAGGCCGGCGGTCAGGTCGCCGTGCTCGCGGGTGGTCAGCGAGGCGATGGCCCCGGTGTCGTCCAGATTGACCTTGTCGACATTGCCCAGCAGATGACGCACCCCGATCGCCTTGCCGACCTCGCGCATCAGCCCGGCCAACTTGCCGGCGTCGAAGTGGTAGGCGTAGGCCATCGGGCCGCCATACTGCGGATCGTCCAGCCGCTTGGGGCCGCGGCCGGCGTCGCAGACCTTGTCCTGCAGGGTGACGGCGTCGGACAGCGGGATGTCGCCGGCCCCGCCCATCAGCCAGTACGGCGTCAGGTCCAGGCCGCCGTTCAGCAGCCGGGGATTGGCGAACGGGTGGTAGTAGTGGCCGTGGGCGCCGGCCTTGGGCGTCTCCGCCCAGTCGACGAACTTGATCCCTTGTTTGAAGGCCGCCCCGGCCCCGCGCATGAAGGTGGCCTCGTCGACGCCGATGGTGCGCATGGTGTTCTGGATGGTCGGGAAGGTGCCCTCCCCCACCCCGATGATGCCGATCTCCGAGGATTCGATCAGGGTGATGCGCACCCCGCCCGGCCGATCGGCCCCCAGGCGGCGGGCCAGATAGGCGGCGGTGATCCAGCCGGCCGTGCCGCCGCCGACGATGAGGATGTCGTCGATGGGCTTGTCCATGGCGTCGCCCTAGGCCGGCAGCAGCGCTTGCAGCGCCGCGCCCAGCGTCTCGGCGTCCGGCCCCAGCACCAGGTGCACGGTGCGGGGGTCGAGGCGGGCCAGGCCGCGCGCGCCCAGGGTGCGCAGCGCCGCCTCGTCGACCGCGTCGGCGTCGGCCACCGTCAACCGCAGCCGACTGGCGCGGGCCTCGACCGCCGTGACGTTCCTCGCCCCGCCCAGGGCCGCCAGCAGGCGGGCCGCCCGGGCCGGGTCGGCGTGGTCCGGGATTGGCCCTGAAATTGGTCTTGTCGCTGTCGCCGTCGGCGGCGCAAGCACGGCCGCCCCCAGCGCGGCGCGAATCTCGCCGGCCACCTGGTCGGCGATCGGGCCCAGCACCACCTGCAGCGCCTTGTCGGACGGCCGCACGAAGCCGCGCGCGCCCAGGCCCCGCAGCCGCGCCTCGTCGACCGCCGCCGGGTCGGCCAGGATCAGCCGCAGGCGGGTGGTGCAGGCGTCGAGGCTGAGCAGATTGGCCGCCCCGCCCAGGGCGGCGGCGAAGTCGGCCCCGCGACCGCCGGCCCCCATGGCGGATTTGGCGACGCCGGCCTGGGCGGCGACCACGTCGTCGGCCTCGCGGCCCGGGGTCTTCAGATCGAAGCGCAGGATGAAGAACCGGAACAGGCCGTAATAGAGGCCGAAATAGACCGCCCCGACCGGCAGCAGCAGCCACGGCCGCGTCGCCTTGCCAAAGCTCAGTACATAGTCGAACAGCCCGGCCGAGAAGCCGAAGCCCAGCTTGACGCCCAGCAGGTTCATCAGCGCCATGGCCGCCCCGGTCAGCACCGCGTGCACGGCGTAGAGCAGCGGGGCCAGGAACATGAAACTGAACTCGATCGGCTCGGTGACCCCGGTCAGGAACGAGGTCAGGGCCAGGGACAGCAGCATGCCGCCCACCGCCTTGCGCCGCTCGGGCCGGGCGGTGTGGAACATGGCCAGGCAGGCGGCGGGCAGGCCGAACATCATCACCGGGAAGAAGCCGGTCATGAACGCCCCGGCCGTCGGGTCGCCGGCGAAGAACCGCCGCAAATCGCCGGTGGCGCCGTGATAGTCGCCGATCACGAACCAGGCGATGTTGTTGAGGATGTGGTGCAGGCCGGTGACGATCAGCAGCCGGTTCAATGCTCCGTAGACGAACAGACCGAGCTCCCCCGAACCGACGATGGCCCGGCTGGCGGCGTCGACCGCGCCGCTGATCCCGCCATAGCCGAGGCCGACGACGGCGGCCAAGGCCAGGCCGGCGACGCCGCTGACGATCGGCACGAACCGTCGGCCGCCGAAGAAGGCCAGGTATTCGGGCAGCTTCAGGCCGGAGAAGCGGTTGTAGAAATCACCGCCGACCAGGCCCGAAATGATGCCGATCGGCACGCTGAGCTTGGCCAGGGCCTTGGCCTTCCAGGCCGCGCTCGCCAGGTCGGCCGAGGCCCCGCTCAGCCCCACCAGGGCGTCGGCCGGAACCGTCATCAGCGCCTTGGCCCCCTCGGTGGCGATCAGGAAACAGACCACCCCGGCCAGGCCGGCCGCGCCGTTGTTGTCCTTGGCGAAGCCGACCGCCACGCCGATGGCGAACAACAGGCCGAGATTGGAGAAGATGGCGTCGCCGGCGGCGGCCATGAAGGCGACGTTCAGCAGGTCCGGCTGGCCCAGCCGCAGCAGCAGCCCGGCCACCGGCAGGACGGCGATCGGCAGCATCAGGGCCCGGCCCAGAGGCTGCAGGAATTCGAGCGGCGACTTCATCGCTTTAGGCTCCCGCCTGGAAGGCTTTGGCGAGGCCCCGGACGGCCTCCGGCGACGTCTGGGTCAGGGCCTGGCGGGCCAGGGCCTGGCAGGCTGCGAGGTCGAGCGTGCGGACCAGGGCCTTGAGCTCGGGGACCATGGCGGCGGTGGCCGACAGCTCGGTGACGCCTAGTCCAATCAGTATGGGCGCAGCCAAGAGGTCCGAGGCCAGGCCGCCGCAGACCCCGACCCAGCGGCCGTGGACGCCGCCGCCGCGGCAGGTGGAGTCGATCAGCCGCAGCACCGCCGGGTGCAGGGCGTCGAGCCGCGCCGCCAGCTCCGGATTGCCGCGGTCCATGGCCAGCACGTACTGGGTCAGGTCGTTGGTGCCGATCGACAGGAAGTCGGCCTCGGCGGCCAGCAGGTCGGCGGTGATCGCCGCCGCCGGAGTCTCGATCATCACGCCGAGTTCGACCGGCGTCGTGATCTTCAGTTCGCGACGGGCCTCGTCGAGCACGGTGCGGACGGCGCGCAGCTCGTCGAGGCTGGCGACCATCGGCAGCATGATCTTGCACTGGCCGGCCGGCTGGACGCGGAGGATGGCCCGCAGCTGGGTCTTCAGCAGATGCGGCCGCCACAGGCTGACGCGGACGCCACGCAGGCCCAGGGCCGGATTGTCCTCGGCCGGGATCGGCAGATAGGGCGCGGCCTTGTCGCCGCCGATATCCAGGGTGCGGACGATCAGCGGCCGGCCGTCGAGGGCGGTGGCGATCGCCTGGTACTGGCGGGCCTGCTCGTCCTCGTCGGGCGGGGTGTCGCGGTCGAGGAACAGGAACTCGGTGCGCAGCAGGCCACAGCCCTCGGCCCCGCTGGCGGCGGCCGCCACGGCGTCGGCCTCGGAGCCGAGATTGGCGTAGATTTCGATGGCGACGCCGTCGGCCATGCGGCTGGGCTCATGCGCCGCCGAGCGGGCGGCGGCCTTGCGGGCCTGGCGGGCGGCCAGGGCGGTCTGGGCGGCCTCCAGGGCGGCGGCGTCGGGGCCGACCCTCAGGGTTCCGGCGTCGGCGTCGAGGATCAGGCTGGCGCCGTCCGACACCGTCAGCAGCTCGGCCCCGACCGCGACCACGGCCGGCAGGCCCATGGCGGCGGCGAGGATGGCGACGTGCGAGGTCGGCCCGCCCTTGGCGACCACCAGGCCGCCCAGCCGCGCGGCGTCCAGGCCCATCAGCTGCGAAGGCAGCAGTTCGTCGGCCAGCAGGATGGCGCCGGGCGGCGGGGCGCGGGTCTCGTCGGCCTCGTCGCCGCTGAGGGCCCGCAGCACCTGGCGCTCGAGGTCGATCAGGTCGTCGATGCGCTCGGCCATCCGCCGGTCGCCCAGGCCGCGCAGGTTCTCGACATAGCCGCCGACCGCGCCGCGCCAGCCGAAGCCCGCGCCCTTGCCGTCGTCGATCAGCCGGCGGGCGCCGGCCTCCAGCTCGGGATCGCGCAGGAAGGCCAGATGGGCGGCGAGGATCGAGCGCCGGGCCGGATCGCCGGACTCGGCGGCGGCTTCGAGGCGCGCGGCGACGGCGTCGAGGGCGGCGGTCAGGGCGGCCTGCTCCAGAGCGACGCCGCGCCCGGCCTCGACCACGACGATTTCGGCGGCGGCCAGCCGCACGGCCGGGCCGATGGCCAGGCCGGGGGCGGCCATCACCCCGCGCAACAGGCCGACGCCGCCGACCAGGGCTGGGGCGGATGGGGCGGCGGGCTCGGCGACGGCGGTTTCCGCCGGCGGCGGACCGTCC
>JAQGIN010000154.1 GCA_028291125.1 Caulobacter sp. | reverse complement strand
GCCGTCATAGATGTCGGCGACCAGGAACACCCCCTTGGCCTTCATCATGGCGATGGCCTCGTCGTCCATCAGCGAGCCGTGCTCGATCGAGCGCACCCCGGCCCGCATGGCCACCTTCATGCCCTCGTCCCCGTGGGCGTGGGCGGTGGCGTAGGTTCCGCGCTTGGCGGCCTCCTCGACGGCGGCCCGCATCTCGCCTTCCGACAGCTCCAGCTGGCCCGGCTCGGTGCCGACGGTCAGCACGGCGCCGGTGGCGATCAGCTTCAAGAAGTCGGCGTGGTGGGCCAGGATGTTGGCGGCCTTGCGGTGGGTATCGGCCTCGTCCTCGACCACACCGACCCGCATCTCGGCGGGAATGCCGACGTCGCCGGCGATGCCGGTGACCTCGCCGCCGCCGCCGGGGATGGTGATATAGGCCCCGGCCACCGACATCCGCGGGCCGGGGACCAGGCCGGCGTTGATGGCGTCGCGCAGGGCGACGTCGCCGAACGCCCGCCAGGCGCCGACATCACGCACGCTGGTGAAGCCGGCCATCAGCGTCGCCCGGGCGTGGGCGGCGCCGATATAGGCCTGGTAGGCGGCGGTGGTCAGCAGCGGCTCGGCGATGTTCTCGGTCTGCTCCTGGTCGACCAGGTGGGTGTGCATGTCGATCAGGCCGGGCAGCACCTGCAGCCGCGACCAGTCGGTCACCGGCCCGTCGGTGGGCGCGGCCTTGTAGGGACTGACGGCGACGATGCGTTCCCCGTCGATGCGGATCAACTGGTCGGTCAAAACCTTGCCGGCCTCGGGATCGACCAGCCGGCCGGCCCGCACATAGCGGATCTGGGCGTGGGCGGCGGCGCTCGACAGGGCCAGGACGGCGGCGGCGAGGAGGGCGAGGCGGCGGATCATCGGCGAAAGCCTCTCTGCTTGGCGATCTGCGGGCGGTGGGCGTTCAGGCGCATCACGGCGTAGACCGGCGCCCCGGCCGCCAGCAGCACCACGCCCCACGCCACCGCCGGGCCGCCGGCCCCATACAGGGTCCAGACCGAATAGACGGCGGCGGCGACGGCGATCAGGCTCAGGGCCAGCGAGGCGTCGAGCTGGCCGCGCGCCTGTAGCCGAAGCGCCGCCAGGGCGCAGACCAGATAGGCGAACAGCGAGGCGGTGGTGGCCAGCAAGGCGATGAAGGTGAACAGCTCGGCCATCGACTTGCTGTAGTTGAGGGCGACCACCGCCGTCAGGCACAGGCTGGACAGCAGGTGGGCCCGCACCGGCGTGCCCCGGCGCGACTGTTTGGCCAGCCAGGCCGGGAACACCCCGCCCACGGCCATGGCGTGCGGCAGCTCGCCCTGCAGCAGCACCCAGCCGTTCAGGGCCCCAAAACCGCTGATCGCCGCGAACAGGGCCAGCAGCCGGCCGGCGTCGCCGCCCCAGTAGCGGGTCACGAAGTCGGCGAACGGGGCGTTGGAGGCCCGCAACTGGTCGGCCGGCAGCAGCAGCACCACCGCCGAACAGACCACCAGATAGATCACCCCGGTGAAGGCGGTGCCGACCAGGGTGGCGCGGGGAATGGTGCGGGCCGGGTCGATCACCTTGTCGGCCGGCACGGTGGCCGATTCCAGGCCCAGCAGCGCCCACAGGGTCAGGGTGGCGGCCGAGGTGACGCCGGCCGGGGCCAGGTCCTGCAGGCGGAACGGCGTCAGGGTGGCGGGGCCGTCGCGGCCGAGCACGATCGCCGCCAGCACGATCACCGCCAGCAGCGGCAGGAGCTTCAGCACCGTGGTCGCCAGCTGCACCTCGCCCGCGCCCCGCGCGCCGGCGCAATTGACGGCGGTCAGGCCCCAGATCAGGGCCAGGGTGACGCCGGCGTGCAGGCCGGGGACCTCGGCGATCTGTGGGACCAGCACGCTCAGATAGCTGGTCGTGCCGGTGGCGATGGCGGCGTTGCCGACCCACAGCGAGATCCAATAGGCCCAGGCGACCACGAACCCCGCCGCCGGCCCGAAGGCCTCCTGGGTGTAGGCGTAGGGCCCGCCGGCCTTGGGGAACGACCGCGCCAGCCGGGCGAAGACGAAGGCCAGGCACAGGGCCCCGGCGATGGTCAGGATCCAGCCGGCCACGGCGTTCCAGCCATAGGGGGCCAGGGAGGCGGGCAGCATGAACACGCCCGAGCCGATCATGTTGCCGACGACCAGCGCCGTGCACATCCAGAAGCCGAGGGCGCGGGCGGGTTTCATGACGCCCGCGGAATTCCTCTCCCAGCGGGAGAGGAAGGGGCCCGCCGCGGAGCGGTGGGACGGTGAGGGGTTACGCCGTCGGCCGAAAACACACCCAAGCGTCCGATCCCCTCACCCTCCCACGCCTGCGGCGCGGGCCCCTCCCTCTCCTTCCCGGAGAGGGTATTATTAGAATTTCTGGCCGAACTTCAGACCGATCAACCGCGGCTGGTTGGGGACGGTGTAGACTTGGCCGCCGCAGACGGTCTCGGCGCATTCGGCGTAGCGGTACAGGCTGGCCCGCTTGTCCCAGGCGTTCTTGATGAACAGCTCCACCGTCCAGTCGTTGCGCCCCAGGCCGGCCGAATAGTCGCTGACCATGTAGCCCTTCTGGCGGCCGATGATGCCGCGCTCGACGATGCGCAGGTCCGTCCAGCTGCCGGTCTGGTAGACGTAGGAGCTCTGGAGGTGGGCGTCGAAGTCGCCGAGGGTGAACTCGTAGCGCGAGGTCAGATTGGCCTTGAACTTCGGCGTGATCGGCAGGGCCGTGCCGGACGGGGCCTGGGGGTCTGAGCAGTTGGTCTCGGGATTGCCGCTGGCGTCGATAAAGCCGCAATAGTTCTTGGTCAGCTTGGCGTCGGTATAGGCGGCCGAGCCGGTGATCGTCCAACCGTGCTTCACCGCCCAGGTGACGTCGCTCTCGACGCCCCGGACGCGGGCCTGGCCGGCGTTCTTGATCTCGGTCAGGCCGTTGGTCCCCAACAGGGCGAACTGGAAGCCCTTCCAATCCTCCTGATAGACCGCGCCGTTCCAACGCAGGCGGTTCTCGAACCAGCTGGTCTTCCAGCCGAACTCGTAATTGGTCAGGAAGTCGGAGGTGTACGGCGGCAGGGTGCTGCGCCGGTTGATGCCGCCGGGCCGAAAGCCCTTGGAATAGGTGAGATAGACCAGTTTGTCGGGGTCGATCTTGTAGGTGAGATTGACCTTCGGCGTGTGGCCGTTCTCCTTCACGCCCTTGTCGAGATTGGTGCAGGGCGAGGTCGGGATGGTCTCGCCGGTGAAGCAGGCCCCGACGCCGGTGCCGCTGCTGTAGCCCGTGCCGAAGCCGTAGAAGCCCTTCAGCGTGTTGTGCGACTTGAAGAACCGCACCCCGGCCGTGGCCGTCAGCTTGTCGGTGATGTCGTAGGACAGCTCGCCGAACGCGGCGGTGTCGCGATCGATGCGCCGCTGCTGGGTCAGCCACAGGGTGTCGTCGAAGCCCGGCACCTCGAGGTCGTCGGCCAGGTTGTCGATCTTGTAGCGCTGGGTGATGCGGTGGACCTGGCGCTGGTAGAACACGCCGCCGACGAAGCGCAGCTTCTTGTCGTCCGGGGTCGAGATCCGGAACTCGTGGCTCTCCTTGGTGTAGCGGTCCTTGCCCTGGATATATTGCGACGGATTGGTCGGGTTGCCGGCGTTGTCGAGCCAGTAGGCCCCGTAGCCGAACAGGGTGTCGTAGAAGAACGAATAGTCGGAATAGTCCTGGTTGGTGTCGACGTCGCGCTTCAGGAACGAGCCGGCATAGACCACGTCCAGATTGCTGATCTGGCCTTCGATGGTCATGGCCGCCTGCACCCAGCGGTCCTTCGACGATTCCGGATAGAAGTGGGTGACCTTGAGGTCGCCGACCTGCGGGTCATAGGCGAACAGGCCGTCGCTCTTCTGCACCTGGCCCATCACCGTCGGGGTGATGGTCCAGTTCTCGTTGAGATCGATCCGCAGAGCGGCGCGGGCCCCCTTGGTGTAGACGTCGTTATAGTCTTTCTTGGCCCGGTTGGCGTTGTTGATGGTCACGCCCGAGGTCGGATAGGTGCGGGTGCCCGGCGCGTTGTCGATATAGCCCGCCTCCTGCTCGTTCCAGCCGACCAGGCGGATGGCGACGGTGTCCGACAGCGGCAGATTGACGAAGCCCTCCTCGACATGGCCCATGCCGCCGTGGGCGACCGAATTGACCTCGAGGTCGTAGTCGGCCTTGAAGCCGGTGGGGTCGGGCTTGTTGGTGATGATGCGGATGGTGCCGGCCTGCGAGCTGGCGCCGTACAGCGTGCCCTGCGGCCCAGCCAGGGCCTCGACCCGGGCGATGTCGTAGACGTGGACGTCGAGCGCGCCCTGGATGGTGGTGATCGGCTGCTCGTCCAGATAGATGCCGACGCTGGGCAGCGGGCCCGAGTGGTTGCCGTCGCCGCCGCTGGCCACGCCGCGCATATAGACGTTGCTGAAGCCCGGCGAGGTGGTCTGGAACGACACGCTGGGCAGGTATTTCACATAGTCGTTGAAGTTGGAGACCTGCAGCTGCTGCAGCGTCTCGGTCCCCAGGGCCTGGATGCTGACTGGCACGTCCTGCAGGTTTTCCGAACGCTTCTGGGCGGTGACCACCACCTCTTCCAGCCCGACCCGCTCCGGCGTGGTCTGGGCCTGGGCGGCGACCGCCGTCAGCATGGTCGAGGCTAGCAACAGGCTGGTCCACAAGGGCGCGGCCGCTCCCCGTGTCGTCGACCGAACATCCATCGCCATGTAGTGACTCCCGCCCTCAGAGAGAACGATGTTCAGCCTGCCAATGGACGTCGGCAAGGTTCAAAATTCTGTCATGCCGCAAAATCGACGAGTGTTGCAGAAATGGCAGGTCGCCGGTCAGATGGTCAAAATCCGGGCGCTCGCGGATAGGCGTCGAGAACCGGCCCCAAAGCTGTCTTCAGCGGCCCCAGCCACGGTTCGTAATTTTGCCAATGCTCGACGGCGTCCTTGAAGATCGGCTGGCGGACCTGTTCGGAACTGGCGGTGCGCACGGCGCGGTCGTTCTGGTGGAAGTTCAGGCAGCCGGCCTCGAACGGCAGGCCGCAATAGGCCAGCAGGGCGCGGATTTCGGTCTCCGGGTCCTCGACCATTTGCTCGTAGATCACCCGGTGGACGCGGCCCGGCAGCACCGTGTCGACATGGGCCATCAGCCGCACATAGTCGGCGTAGTAGCGGCCGAGGTCGTCGAGGCTGTAGCTGAAGGTCTGGCCGCGGGCGAAGTGCTGCTTGAAGCCCGAGAAGCAGCAACCCAGCGGATGACGCCGCGCGTCGATGATCTTGGCATTGGGCAGCATCAGGTGGATCAGCCCGACATGGGCGAAGTTGTTGGGCATCTTGTCGATGAAGAACGGCCGGCCCGACTTGCGCTGCACCCGGGTGCGGTCGAGGAACTCCTGGCCCAGCGCCGCCAGGGTCGCGGCGTCGAGCTCGGCCAACGCCTCCGGATAGGCCGAGGCCTGGCCACGGGTCCTCTTGCCGCCCAGCCGCTTGGCGATGGCGATGACGTCGGGCAGCTCCATGGTGCCCTCGACCGCCGAATGGCTGGCCAGGATCTGCTCGACCAGGGTCGAGCCCGAGCGCGGCAGGCCGACGATGAAGATCGGATCGGGGGCCGGGCAGCCCTGGCCGTCGCGAGCGGCGAAGAAGGCGGGTGTGAACAGGGCGATCGACTGGTCGGCGCGGGCGGTGGTCTCGTCGGCGTCGTATTCGATCGCCTGGCGGCGCAGGGCCGCGCCCCGGTCGTAATGGGCGAAGGACTCGGCGTAGCGGGCGGCGTCCTCCAGGGCCTTGCCCAGGGCGTAGTGCAGATGGAAGCGATCCTCGTCGGCCAGTTCCGGCCGCGCCAGCTGGGCCGTCATCGCCGCCAGGTCGGCCTCGTCGAAACGATGGGTCTTCAGATTGGCCAGACTCCACCAAGCCTCGCCCAGGGCCGGGGCCTGGGCGATGGCGGTCTGGTAGGCGGCGACGCTGTCGGCGTGGCGGCCGACGGTCTTCAGCGCGTGGCCCAGGCTCATCCAGCCCTTGGGCTGGTTGGGATAGTCGGCCAGCACGGCGTCGTAGCAGGCGATGGCCGCCGCGTATTCGCCGATGTGGCCCAGGGCCGCGGCCTTGAGGTTGGCGTAGGCGGGATTGCGCGGCTCGATCTCCAGCAGCCGCTCGACCTGGTCGATCGCCTCGACCGACTTGTTCTGCCGGTACAGCACGGTGGCGTAGTTGTGCCGGGCGGCGGTGAAGCCGGGGACCAGCTCCAGGGCCCGGGCCAGCAGCACCTCGGCGTCCTCGTAGCGGCCCAGGCGGGCGGCGACCTCGGCCAGCATGCGGATGGCCGGGGCCTCGGTCGGCTTGGCCTTCAGATAGTCGCGCAGCAGGCGCTCGGCGACGGCCAGGCGGTTGTCGACCAGGGCCGAGGCCGCCTCGATCAGGGCCGGGTCGCGCACCGAGGCTTGGATCTGCCGGGCCTGGGCCGCGTCCGCGCCGGCGGTGTCGCCGACCAGGGCCAGGGCCTCGGCCAAGCCGCGCCAGGCTTCGCCCAGCGCCGGGTCGAGGGCGACGGCGCGCTTGAAGGCGGCGATCGCCGCCTGGGTGCGGCCCAGGTCGGCCAGGATCA
>JAQGIN010000143.1 GCA_028291125.1 Caulobacter sp. | reverse complement strand
TCACGTAGCGGGCCGCGGAGTCGACGTCGTCGGGCGCGCCGCGGCGCTCGTCGAGGAAGGCGGCGAAGGCGGCGGCGAAGCCGGGATCGGAGGCGTTGAAGCGGCGCATGGGCGCTATCTAGGGCCTCGGCGTCGAAATGGGAACGGCCGGCTCATCGGCTTGGCCTCCCGCCTCGGCCTGGGCGCAGAGCGCCGGCGTCAGTTCGGCGCCGTAGACGGTGGTGCGGCACCAATCGTCCATCGCCGCCTGGCCCGCCGCGCTGTGGGCGGTGTAGGTGGCCAGGTCGAGCAGCTGGTAGCCCTCGACGGCGTGCAGATCGACGCCGCCCAGCGCCGCCGGCGTCCAGGCGAAGGTCAGGCCCGGCGACACCTCGCCGGCCGGGGTGCGGAACCGCACCACCAGCGGGACGCCGAGTTGGCCCGCCAGGCCGCGCAGCCGCGCGGCGCGCTGCGCCTCGGGCAGCAGCGCGGCGGCGTCGTGGGCCACCACCGCCCGTGGCTGGTCGACCGGCGGCGCCGGCCGCAGGGTCGCCAGGCGCAGGATGGCCAAGGCCAGGACAAGGCCGGCGAGCACCGCCAGGGCCAGGGCCCACGCCCAAGGCGGAACTCGGCGGATTCGGGCCAGCCGCCCGCCGCCTATTGATAATCGTCGCACGACCGGGTCCTTGTCCGGGCTCGAGAAAAACGAACCGGACGTCGCCGGCCCGCCGTCTGGTCAGACGGCGAAGTACTTTTCGACCTGCTCGCCCCAGCCATAGGTGGCGCTGTTCAGCTGGTCGCGGTCATAGGCCGGGGCGGCCTTCAGCTGGTCCTTGGTCAGATCGGCGACATAGGCCTCGGCCTCGTCGTCATGGGTCAGGACCCGCCAGGGGACGGGATGGAACTTGCCGCCGCCGAACAGGCCCGAGAGCTCGAGGACCACGAACCGGGCGATGCCGGCGTCGCGGTCGATGAAGATCTCGCGGACGACGCCCAGCTTGTGGCCCTTGGCGTCGTTGACGGGGGTGCCCAGCAGGGCGGCGCTCTTGATCAGTCGGTCGTCGACGCTCATCGGTCTGTCTCCGCAATTCGTTGGCTAAGCAACGCTTGCGGCGGGCGCTTCGATCCGTCCGAGCCGCTAGTCCAGGGCGTGGCTGGGCTTGCGCGGCGTCGACCAGGCCGCCGAGACGTCGGCCAGCACGGCGTCGAGGCATTCGACCTCGACCCGCAGGTCGCCGGCGCCGGCGAAGGCCAGGCGCACGATCCCGGCCGGGGCCTCGCCCGGCTCGAAGGTCACGGCCAGCAGCTCGACCACCGCGCCCTTGGCCTCGCGGCGCAACCGCCGGGCCTGGACGCCGAGCACGCCGCCCAGCTGCAGGGCCGAGCGCACGCGTTCCCCGTTCTTGCCGCCGGTCTCCCAGCGATAGCGGTTGAACGCCAGGGTCAGGGTGCGGGCCCCGGCGTCGAAGCGGATGTCGCCGATCTTGGCCACGGCGTCCTGCAAGGCGGCGGAGATCACCGTCAGGTCGTCGGCGTCCTCGGCCAGAAGACGCAGCGGGAGGGCGTTGGCCATGGTTCAGTCCTCGCTCTCGTCGCCGCCGCTGATGCGACGGACCTGGGCCCCGCAGGCGCCCAGCTTCTCTTCGAGCCGTTCGAAGCCGCGGTCCAGGTGATAGATGCGCGACACCACCGTCTCGCCGCGCGCCACCAGGCCAGCGATCACCAGGCTGACCGAGGCGCGCAGGTCGGTGGCCATCACCTCGGCCCCCTCCAGGGTCTCGACGCCGCGCACCCGCGCCTCGCCGCCCGACACCGAGATGTCGGCCCCCAGGCGCATCAGCTCGGGAGCGTGCATGAAGCGGTTCTCGAAGATGGTCTCGCGGATGCGGCTCTCGCCCTTGGCCGTGGTCATCAGGGCCATGAACTGGGCCTGCAGGTCGGTGGCGAAGCCGGGATAGGGCTGGGTCTCCAGGTCGACGGCGTCGAGGCGGGCGCCGTTGCGCTTGATGATCACCCCGTCGGCGGTGCGGGTGACGCCGGCCCCGGCCTCCTCCAGCTTGGCCAGCAGGCTGTCGATCAGGTCGGGACGGGCCTTGGTCAACCGCACCTCGCCGCCGGCCATGGCGGCGGCGACGGCGTAGGTGCCCATCTCGATGCGGTCGGGGATCACCGAATGGGTGGCGCCGTGCAGCTTGGCGACGCCGGTGATGGTGATGGTCGGGGTGCCCGCCCCCCAGACCTTGGCGCCCATGGCGTTCAAGCACTGTTCGAGATCGACCAGCTCCGGCTCGCAGGCGGCGTTGTGCAACACCGTGGTGCCCTCGGCCAGCACGGCGGCCAGCATGGCGTGCTCGGTGGCCCCCACCGAGACGAACGGGAAGGTGATCTCCGCGCCCCTCAGGCCGCGCGGCGCCTGGGCGTAGACATAGCCCTCGTGCAGATCGATCTTGGCCCCCAGGGCCTCCAGCGCCTGCAGGTGCAGGTCGACCGGCCGGGCGCCGATCGTGCAGCCGCCGGGCAAGGACACCTTGGCCTGGCCGGCGCGGGCGATCAGCGGGCCCAGCACGTTGAATGAGGCCCGCATCTGCCGCACCAGGTCATAGGAGGCGATGGTGCTGACGATCTCGCGGGTGTGCAGCACCGTCTCGGCCCCGTCGGGACCGTCGCGCTCATCGACCTGGGCGCCCAGCCGATGCAGCAGCTTGCCGAGAAAGGCGGTGTCGGCCAGGCGCGGCATGTTGGTCAGGCGCAGCGGCTCGTCGGTGAGCAGGCTGGCCGCCATCAACTTGATGGCCGAGTTCTTGGCGCCGCTGATGGGGATCTCCCCGTTCAGCTGCGCGCCGCCGATGATGGCGATGCGATCCAATAAAAGTCCCTCGAACGCGCCGTGACCGACCGCCAAGCGCGGGTCACATGTGAGGGCGCGGTTCTATCGGTTGCAAGGGCCGGCGCAAGGGGGCCCGGCGATTCCCCTCAGGATCCTGGGTCGTCCTTGGTCGGAGAGTCGGCCCCGGCCTTCCGCCGGCGCAGGTTCTGACGCAGCGCCTGGGCCAGCCGCGCCTCGCGCGCGGCCTTTTCGGACACGGCCTTGTCTTTGTCGGCCTTGGGTTTTTCGGTCATGATCCATCAGGTGAAATCTCGTCGCACCCAGGTCAAGACGATTTCCCCTTTCCGTCTCCGCCGGGGTTCGCTATACGCCCCCTCCTCTTCGCCGCGGTAGCTCAGTGGTAGAGCGCATCCTTGGTAAGGCTGAGGTCCAGGGTTCGAGTCCCTGTCGTGGCACCATGGATCCCCGACCCGACAAGGGTTGGGGATCCACCTTCTCCCTCTCTTCCATAATCTTCGCGCCGGCGATCGGCGACGAGTCGAACCGACTCCTTCGCCCGTCCTAGTCGACGGCCAGGATCACGTGCGAAGCCTTGATCAGAGCCTGGGCCCGCGCGCCGACCGCCAGGCCCAGGGCGTCGGCGCTGTCGCGGGTGATCGTCGCCGTCAGGGTCTTGCCCGGCTCCAGCTCCAGGACGACCTCGTCATTGACCGCGCCGCGCTCGTGGCGGACCACCACGCCCGCCAGGGCGTTGCGGGCCGAGGTCCGCAAGCTTTCGTCGCCGGCCGCCAGGATCACGAAGCTGGACTTGATCAGCGCCGCCGCCTCGCGGCCCGGAACCAGGCCCAGCTCGGCGACGCTCTCGCGGGTGATGACGGCGACGATGGCCAGGCCGGGCGTCACTCTCAGGATCACCTCGGCGTTGACGGCGCCGTCGGTGACGGTCTCGACGACGCCGCGAAAGGCGTTGCGGGCGCTGGTCTTCATGCCGAGGCTCCAGATCAAGGCGGGCAGGTCCGCTTCGACGCCGCCCAGGGTTTGCTCCAGCTGGTCGACGATCCGCGCCAAGCCGTCCTCGACCTTGGCGTAGGCGGCGAGCACGGCCTGGCCGGCCGCGGTGACGCCGGCGGCTCCGCCCCCGGAGCCGCCGGTCTGGGCGGCGACCAGCGGCCGCTCGAACAGGTTGTTCAGCGCCTGGACCGCGTCCCAGGCGCCCTTGTAGCTGAGGCCGACGTCCTTGGCGGCGGCGGTGATCGAGCCGTGGGCGGCGATGGCCGCCAGCAAGCGAATGCGATCGGGGCCCACCTGGGCCGTAGGGCCCTTGCGCAGTTGCAGGACGGCCCGAATGGACGGCGCGACGCTCATGGTCGATCTATGCGCCATGCCGGGCGGCGATCAAGGCGTTCGAGTGTCGAATTCATCGCTCCGTCATGACGATTTCATGAAATTTTCAACCGCGTTTGAATTCGATTTCTCCAGCGGTTCCAAATGACTAGATATCTCCCGCGACCCTAGGGAACCGCATTCGGCGCCCAGTCGCGCGAGGCGCTGACGAACAGGCCATGATCGACTCCGCCACCGTCGACACCACGCCTTCGGGCTTCAACATCCGCGTGCTTCTGATCGAGGACGAGCCGGAAACCGCCGACCACATGGCCGACGGCCTGGCGCGCGCGGGCTGCGCCGTCGAGGCGGTCCGCGACGGGGCCTCGGGCCTCGACCGAGCGTTGCGGGGTCCGTTCGACGTCATCATCGTCGATCGCATGCTGCCGCGGTTGGACGGCCTGTCGCTGGTGCGGCGGCTTCGCGGCGCCCAGGTGCAGACGCCGGTGCTGTTCGTCACCGCCATGGGCGCGGTGGCCGATCGGGTCAGCGGCCTGGAGCACGGCGGCGACGACTATCTGGTCAAGCCGTTCTCATTCGCCGAGCTGAACGCCCGGGTCAGCGCCCTGGCCCGCCGCGCGCCGGCCCCGTTGCGCGAGCGCACCATCCTGCAATGCGCCGACCTAGTGCTCAAACGGCTGGATCGCACCGCGCGGCGCGGCGGCGTCGACCTCGCCCTGCTGCCGCTCGAATACAAGCTGCTGGAATATCTGATGCTCCACGCCGACCGCGTCGTGACCCGCACCATGCTGCTGGAGAATGTCTGGGGTTTCCATTTCGACCCGCGCACCAACATCGTCGAAACCCATATCAGCCGCCTGCGCGGCAAGATCGACCTGGCCGGCGCGCCGCCCCTGATCACCACCTTGCGCGGCGTCGGCTACGTGATCCGGACGCAACCGGCATGACGCCCCGACGGCCTGGCCCGAACCCGGCCGAAGGCTTTCGCCCGGCCGGCGTCCTGCGCCGTTTCACGCGCAACGCCGGCGCGCGCCTGGCCGTGATCCAGGTGGTGATCGTCGTCGTCGCCTTCACCCTGGCCGGCTACCTGGCCCAGGTGGCCATCCGCCGCCTCGAGCAAGACGAGATCCGCGAGCACGTCCAGGGCGAGATGGCCTCGCTGAAGGACGAGATCGTCCAGAAGGGCCTGCCCCACCTGCCCTACACCGTCACCAAGCGTACACGGCTGTGGCGCGGCTTCGAATATCGCCTGATCGGCCCCGACGGCGGCCTGGAGGCCGGTCGCCTGCCCGACGCCGGCCCGCCGGGCTGGACCGAGCTGGGCGGCGTGCCCTCGCATCACGGCGAGCCGGCGCACCGCTTCCTGGTCCTCACCCAACCGCTTTATGACGGCTCGCGCCTGTCGGTCGGCCAGGACCTGGCCATCGCCGCCGGCCAGACGACCGCGGTCAATCGGATCCTGCTGCTGTGCGGCGTGCTCGGCGCCGTCTT
>JAQGIN010000125.1 GCA_028291125.1 Caulobacter sp. | reverse complement strand
ACGGTCAGGCGGCGGCGCGCCTTGCGGGATTTCGGCCACAGGCTCATGGCGCGGCCCTCGGGGTCTGGGCGGCCTGGCGCAGGGCCGCCAGCAGCTTGGGCTGGTCGCGGTAGCGGGCGCTGGCGCTGGCCAGGGCGGCGTCGCGCTTGGCGGCGTCGCCGAGCACGGCGTAGGCCCGCACCAGCCGCACCCAGCCCTCGGGATCGTTGGGATCGGCGGCCAGGCGCGCGGCCAAGCCGTCGACCATGCCCTGGATCATGCCCGAGGTCGCGGCGGCCTCGGCCGGCGACGGACCGGCGGCCAGGCCGCCCTGGCGCTCGACGCGGGCGACCTCTTGGCTCAGGGCGGCGGCGGCGGGACTGGCCGGCGGCAGGCTGGCCAGCAAGGCCCGCCAGGCCGCCAGGCCGTCGGCCAGCCGGCCGTCGGCGATCTGGGCCTTGGCCAGGTGATAGCGGGCGCTGGGATCGGCCGGATCGCGCTTCAGCGCCTCGCGGAAGGCCAGCTGGGCGTCGGTCCCGACCTGGCCGTCGCCCTCGACGACGAAGGTCTCGCCCAGGGCCACCCACAGGTCGGCGCGCTGCGGGGCCAGGCGCACGGCCTTGCGCAGGGCCTCCTCGGCCCCGGCCGCGTCGCCGCCGGCCAGCCGCGCCCGGGCCAGGAATTTCAGCGGCTGCGGATCGGTCGGCCGCTGGCGCGCCACGCCCTCCAGCACCGCGGCGATGCGCGGCGGGTCCAGTTGGGTCAGGTCCGAGGCCCGCCATTGCGCCACCCGGCGCAGATAGGGCTCGTCCGGCGTCCCCGGCGCGCCGACGAACAGATAGACGCCGACGGCCAGCAGCGGGATGACGGCGGCGACGGCCAGGGCCAGGCGGCGGCCGCGCGGTCCCTCGGTCGGCCAGACGTCGGCGTGGTCGGCGGCGGCCAGCAGCCGGCGGCCGGCCTCGGTGCGCGCCGCGCGCAGTTCGGTCTCGGCCAGCAGGCCGCGCTGGGCCAGGTCGTCGATCTCGGCCAGCTGGCGGCGATGGACGGCGACGCCGACGTCCTCGCCGGCGACGGCGACGGCGCGGGCCGCGCCCCGCAGCACCAGGGCGGCAGTGGCGGCCGACAAGCCCGCCGCGGCGATCCAGAAAGCGATCATGGAAGGCGTGTTAGCCAAGAACCACGCCGGCCGTTAGTGAAAAAACGCGGGACCGCCCTCAAGCGGCCAGCAGGGCCGCCGCCCGGCGCCGGACCAGCTCGGCGGTCTGGTCGTCGCGCGAATAGGCGATGAAGCCGGCGGCGATGTCGAGGAAGCCCTGGGCCAGGGCCCGATCCTCGCCCTCGCTGGTGCGGGCGACGTACATCAGGTCCTCGATATAGGCGTCGAGGCGGGCGTTGACCTTGTCCACCACCTTGCTGCGGGTGGCGCCGTAGCCGCTGACGCCGGCGCTCAGGCGGACGTCGGCCATGAAGGCCAGGCCGCCGGCGGCCCGGCGCACCATCCGCTCGTTCGGCGGCAGGGTCAGGCGCGGGGCCAGGCGGGCCGGCTTGATCGACAGCCGCGGGGCCGGCTCCAGCGGCAGGGCGGCGTCCAGATCCTTCTCGATGGCGGCCAACCGCCATTCGCAGATCTGGGCCACTTCCTGCTTGTAGCGGACCATGCGCCGGGCCCAGGGGCCGTTGCGGCTGAGTTCGATGGTCTGCTCGAATTCGGCGACCAGCTCGGCCACGTGCTGGGCGGACTGGGCGGCGAGGCGGCCGGCGGCCTCGCCGTCCTCGACGTCGAATTTGGTGATCACCGCGATGCCGGCCTCGATGGCGTCGAGCACCCGCTCGCCGAACGGGCTGAATTCGGACGAGGCCAGATAGCGGTCGTCGGGCCGCTCCATCACCGCAGAGATCACCCGCAGGATCCGCCAGTCGTCGGCCAGGTGGGCGGCCAGCATCTCGAACAGGCGCGGACCGGCGTCCTCGGTGATGGCGCAGGCGTCGCGATAGACCAGCCGCGCCGCCGAACCGCGCTCCTGGGTCATGCGGCTGACCCATTCGGCCAGCCGCGGCAGGGCGCCGCGCACCACCGGCGTCAGCTCCAGGCAGGCGGCCAGGCCCTCGCCGTCGCAGGCCGCGGCCAGGGCGGCGAAGCCCGGCTTGCCACCGCGCAGGCCGGTCACGGCCAGCCGGCACAGCTCGTCGAACACCTCGGGCGCGCCCAGATCGAGGTCCCAGGGATTGCACTTGGCGGCGGCCTCCTCGACCCGAGTCGGGGCCTCGGCCTTCAGCGCCGCCCACAGCAGGGCCAGGGCGCGGGGCGGAAAGCTGCTCTGCGGACCGCCGCGACGGGCGAACAGCGGCACCAGCGGGGCCAGGACGTTGTTGCGGATGAAGCGGTCGGCGGTCTCGGCCTCGACCAGGTCGCGCACGGCCAGCATCGGGCCGGCCAGGGTCCCGGCGCTGGCCAGGGCCAGTTCGAGATTGCGCAGCACGCCGTCCGGCGCGGCGTCGACCAGCGTCCTGATGATGCGCAGTTTGTTCGCCGCAATCGTCGCCATGGCGCCCGCCGACCGACCTCGGTCAGGTCGGCGGCAACCATGTTGCCAACGAGGTTAAGACTTTCCCAAACCGAGGAAATTTGGGCGTTTTGGCACGCCCCTCATCAACTCATGACGGGCTGGAGGGAAACGTCCTTAGCTCTCCGCCCTCGGCAGCGACAGCGTCACTCGCAGCCCGCCCAGCGGGGCCTCGCCCAGGGTCACCGAGCCGCCATAGGCGCGGGCCAGTTCGTCGACGATCGACAGGCCCAGGCCCGAGCCGGGGGCGTTCTCGTCCAGCCGCTGGCCGCGTTTGAGCGCCTGGGCGCGGGCCTCGGGCGGCAGGCCAGGGCCGTCGTCGTCGACGGTCACCGACAGCCGCGTCTCGCCCGCCGGCGCGGCCTCGACCCGCACCCGCTGACGGCACCACTTGCCGGCGTTCTCGATGATGTTGCCGGCCAGTTCGAGGAAGTCCTGGCGCTCGCCGAGGAAGGCCAGGTCGTCGGGGGCGCGCCAGTCGATCTCGACGCCCTTGTCCTGGTAGATCCGCTCCAGGGTCACGGCCAGCTCGTCGAGGATCGGGGCCACCGGGGTGCGTTCGCCCTGGGTCTGGGAGCGGGCGGCGGCCCGGGCCCGGCGCAGGTGGTGGTCGACCTGGTCACGCATCACCTCGGCCTGACGGGTGACCACCTCGGACAGGTCGCCGGGCTGTTGACTGGCCTCGGTCAACATCACCGACAGCGGCGTCTTCAGGGCGTGGGCGAGGTTGCCGACATGGGTGCGCTGGCGCTCGACCACTTCCTGGTTGTGGGCCAGCAGGGCGTTGAGCTCGACGGCCAGCGGATCCAGTTCGACCGGATAGGTCCCGACCAGGCGCTCGGCCTTGCCGCGCCGCACCGAGGCCACCTCGCGGCGCAGGCGAAACAGCGGCTGCAGGCCAAACCGCACCTGCACCACCACCGCCGAGATCAGGCCGACGCCCAGCAGCAGCAGGGCGATGGCGGTGTTGCGGCCGAAGCGCTCGGCGTCGCTGTCGATCGGGGCGCGGTCCTCGGCGGCTAGGAACACCACCGGCCGCGGATAGCCCGGCAGCTGGGTGAGGATGGCGGCGGCGCGCAGCTTGGTCTTCTGCGGGCCCATGAGATCGAAATACAGGGTCTTGCCCGGCGAGGCCCGCAGCCGGGCGATCTGGCTGGGCGGCACCGTCAGCTCGCTGTCGAACAGCGACCGCGACGGCGTCAGGGTGCGCAGGGTGGCGGGGCCAATCAGGTCGGAGATCTGCCAGTAGCGGCCGGAATAGACCCGCAGCGCCTTCAGGTCGGTCAGGGACGGGGCCACCACCTCGCCGTTGTCGCCGAGGCTGGAGCCCGAGAACAGGCTGTCGGTGACCTCGGTCAGGGCGGCGTCGAACCGGCCGATGGCGGCGTTGCGGAACTGGGCGGTGAGGAACACCCCGGCCACCACCAGCACCGCCAGGCTCCAGATCGAGGCCAGCAGCACCAGGCGGCCGACCAGCGAGCGCTTGCCGGGGCTGAACAGGGTCATCGCCGGGATGCGCCGGCGGCGGTCACGCCTCGGTCGCCTCGCCTTCCAGCGGCGCCAGGCGGTAGCCGAGGCCGCGGACGGTCTCGATGCGGTCGGCCCCCAGCTTCTTGCGCAGCCGGCCGATGAACACCTCGATGGTGTTGGAGTCGCGGTCGAAGTCCTGGTCGTACAGGTGCTCGACCAGCTCGGTGCGGCTGATCACCCGGCCCTGGTGCATCATCAGATAGTGCAGCAGCCGGTATTCCAGCGAGGTCAAGCGCAGCGGCTCGCCATTGACGCTGGCGCGGGCGGCGCGGGGATCCAGGCGCAGGGCTCCGCAGCTGAGGCTGGGCGCGGCGTGGCCGGCCGAGCGGCGCAGCAGGGCCCGCAGCCGCGCCAGCAGCTCCTCGGTGTGGAACGGCTTGGTCAGATAGTCGTCGGCCCCGGCGTCGAAGCCGGCCACCTTCTCGCTCCACGCTCCGCGGGCGGTGAGGATCAGCACCGGCGTGGCCACCTGGCCGCGCCGCCAGCGCTCGAGCACCGACACCCCGTCGACCTTGGGCAGGCCCAGATCGAGGACCACCGCGTCATAGGGCTCGGTCTCGCCCAGGAACTGGGCCTCCTCGCCGTCGGCGGCGTGATCGACGGCGTAGCCGGCGTCGCCCAGGGCCAGCTTCAGCTGGCGCGACAGGTCCGGATCGTCTTCGACCAGCAGGATACGCATTAATCGCCTCCGTTGGCGCTGAGGATGGCGCCGGTTTGGGCGTCCACGATGTAGTCGATGCGGCGGCCGTCATTGGTGGCCCAACGCACGCGATAGCGGCTGCCCTCCAGCCCGGCGTCCAGCACCCGGCCCGGCGTGCGCCGCGAGATCTCCTCGATCACCCGGCTCAGCGGCACCAGACGGCCCTCGCGGACGCCGCCGCGGGCTTCGTCCTGGCGCGGCCGCCAGTCGGCCCCCAGCGAGTCCGGCGCGCGCTGCGCCGCGGCCGCGCCCGGCAGGGCGACGGCGACGGCGGCGGTCAGCAGCAGGGCGACGATCGGCTTCATGGGGTCCGGTCTAAAGCGAAGCGGCTGAATGGAGACTGAACGTCCAGCTTATGACCGGGGTGCGGCGTCCTGTCACGGGGCGCGGAACAAACACCATCAGGTCCTGCATCCATCAGCCCGCCATTTACCCATCATCCCCGCCTTCGCGGGGAGGATGGGCTTTTGGGGAACATCCGCGCGGAGAACGCCCCTAGCGCCGTTTCGGCGCGTACGGACGGTCCTTGCGCCAGGCCTCGGCGAACTTGACCAGGTCGGGGTCGGGGGTGTCGGGCAGGGTGACCATCAGCCGGGCCAGCAGGTCGCCGCGCTTGCCCTTGGCGTCGGCCAGGCCGCGGCCCTTGAGCCGAAGCGTGGCGCCGCTGTTGGAGCCCTTGGGCACGGTCAGGGTCACCGGGCCGTCGGGGGTCGGGGCCTCGACCTTGCCGCCCAGCACCGCGTCGGGGACGCTGACCGGCAGGTCCATGACCAACAGGTCGCCCTCGCGCTTGAACACCGGGTGCGGCTTGATCGCCAGCTCGATCAGGGCGTCGCCCGGACCGCTGCGGCCGGCCGCGCCCTGGCCCTTGAGACGCAGGGTCTGGCCCTCCTGGGCCCCGGCCGGGATGGTGACGTCGATGGTGCGGCCGTCGGAGAAGGCGACGCGCTTCTTGCCGCCCTTGATCGCCTCCTCCAGGTCGATGTCGAGCCGGGCCCGGGTGTCGGCGCCGCGCGACTGGAAGCCGCCGCCGAAGCCGCCGGCCCCGAAGCCGCCCGAGGCTCGCCCGGCCCCGCGGCCGAACATGTCGCCGAGGATGTCGCCCAGATCGATTTCCGGGCCGTCGCCGCTGGAAAAGCCGCCGCGGCTGAAGCCGCCCTGGCCGAACGGCCCGCCGCCGGCCCCGCCGCCATAGCCGCGCATGGTCTCGCGGCCGTCGGCGTCGATCTCGCCGGCGTCGAACTTCTTGCGCTTGTCGACGTCGCCGAGGATGTCGAAGGCGGCGCTGACCTGCTTGAAGCGCTCCTCGGCGGGCTTGTTGCCGGGATTGGTGTCCGGGTGGAACTGCTTGGCGAGTTTGCGGAACGCTTTGCGAATCTCGTCCGCGGTCGCGGTGCGGGAAACGCCCAGTTCCTGATACGGGTCGCGCGCCAAGGAAGGCCCTCTGAGTGAACGATGCTGAACGCCCTCACTTAGGCCGTTCGGCGCGGCGCGCAACCCTAAATGTTGCATTAATATCACAGTAAGGCGTCGACGCTCGCGCCCCAGCCCTGAATCGCCGAGCCCTGGGCCACCCTGACCCGCGCCGCGCCGCCCGGTCCACCCGGAAAATCCGCCGCCCGCATCGCCGCCGTATAGACGAAGGCCGGGGCGCCGACCTCGACCGTCCGGACCGCGGTTTCGCCGTCCAGCACCTCGACCCGATAGACCTCGCGCTCCTCGCCGAGCGGGATCTCGCTCTCCCAGCCGTCGCCGTGCAGCCGGGCGCGGCGGATCCAGGCGAGGTGAGCGTCGGCGCCAATCATCCGGGTCTTCAGATGCACCGGCGACCACGGCCGCAGGGCCAGACCGCGCCAGACCGCGACGGTTTCGGTCATCGACTCGCCGGCCGGCGGGCCGCCGGCCGGGGCGGCGCGCCAGGTCATGGCCAGGCCGCGCTCGAGATCGCTGACCTCGGCGCGGACCAGGGCGTCGGTCAGGGCGCCGGGGACGGCGCGCATCAGAGCCGCAACTCGATCAGCGGCGCGGCGACGATCCGGGCGGCGTCGAAGCCCTCCAGGGTCACGTCCAGCCGGTCGGTGTCGAACCGCACCGGCACGTCGAAGGAAAAGCCGGCGGTGACCGCCGCGCCGACGGCCGGCGGCGTCGTCAGGACGAAGGCGCGGTCGCCGAGGCGGCCGCAGACCACGATGCCGCAAGCGTCGCCGCCGGCGGTGGCGGGCGGGTCGACGGCGACCACCACCCGGTCGAAACTCGGCGGCCTCGGGCCGCGACAGCGGGCCAGGTCCTCGGCGCGGAACAGCGCCCCCTCGCCCTCGACGATCAGGCCGTCCAGCTCCTGGGCCGCCAGGCGGGTGCCGCCATAGAGACCCTGCAGGGTGGCCAGGAAGGCCGGGGCCAGGTGCTCGGCGTTGGCGGCGGTGGGGGCGCGGGTCCAGGCCAGGCCGGGCTCGGCCATCAGCGTCCGCAGGGCCGCCGTCGGGCGCGGCGTGGTGGTCACCGCCAAACGCGGGTGGGATCCAAGTCGCAGGCAAAACCGCAGCATCGCCAGGGTCTCGCCCGGCTTGGGCCAGGCGCAGAACTCGTCGGCCCAGGCGGCGTGGAATTGCGGCCCGCGCAGGCTGTCGGGATCCTCGGCGGAGAAGGCCTGGGCCACCGCCCCGCCGTTCCACACCAGCCGCTTGCGCGACGCCTCCCAGCGCGGCCTGTCATCCTTGGGGGCCAGGGCCTTGAGGCCCGACGGCCCCTCGACCATCACCTCGCGCACGTCGTGGAAGGTGGGCCCGACCAGGGCCAGGCGGCGCGGCCGTTCGGTCAGGCCGAGCAGCCAGTGGGCCCCGGCGAAGGTCTTGCCCGCGCTGCGACCGCCGAGGAACAGCCAGGTCCGCCAGGGCTCAGGCGGCGGTTCCTGGTGCGGCTCCGGCGCCTTCCAGGCCCGGAACGCCGCCCAGGCCGCGCTCGGATTGGCCAGGATCCAGGCTCTTGCGATCGAGGGATCGCGCAAGCTCATCCAGTCGGCGCTGCAGGCGGGCTTGAAAGCGCTCGATGCGTTCGGGGGTCCAGTCTCCGTCGTCGTCATCCATGTCGATCTCCTCGGGGTCGGTCTGGCCGGCGGCGCGGGCGATCTCGGCCAGGGCGTCGGCCATCTTGAAGCTGGCGGCGGCGAAGACGGTCAGCACCTTGCCGGTCTTGGCGATGGTCTCGGCCGTCTTCAGCTTTTCCAGCGGCTCCTGCTTGGCGGCCTGCTCGAACAGCGCGGCGGCGGCCTGACCATGCAGGGCGACCGCCATCTCCAGGGTCTGTTCCAGGACCTTCATGAGCTCGCTCTTCCGGCCATGACAGAAGCATACGGCCACAGCGGGCGCGTCTGATCCAGAAGGGCGAGAAAGTTTTAGAGGATTGATTTGGCTGGGGTTTATTCGGCGAACGCCGGGGATTGAGCGGTCTGGATTCCCATACTTTCAACAAAATCGCCGTCATCCCGGGCCTTGTGCCCGGGATCCCTGGTTCAGATGGCAAATGAGACGCCGCGACGGCGCCGCGCCGCCGTCCCCCACCGCCCTTGCGGCGGAGAGAGGGATCCCGGGCACAAGGCCCGGGATGACGGGCGTTAGGGGTAGGGCTAAACCCTACCCCTCATCCTCGAGTTCGTCCGGGTCATACGGATCGTCGCCGCGGTCCTCCATCAGGTCCGTGGCGACGAAGTCCAGGGCGTCCTCGGGCCGCGCCAGCACGGCCTCGCTGATGGTCTGGTTGCGGACCGAGACCCCGGCCTTGTGGACGCTGTCGGGGTCGCCGGTGACCAGCGGGTGCCATTGCGGCAGGGTCTTGCCCTCGTGCAGCCGGCGATAGGCGCAGGACAGCGGCATCCAGCCGAGCTGATCGATATTGTACGGGGTCAGCTTGACGCAGTCGGGCACGGTCTTGCGGCGGTTGACGTAATCCTTGCAGCTGCAGGCGTGCTCGTCGAACAACTGGCAGTGGACGCGGGTCGGGACGATGTCGCCAGTGTCCTCGTCCTCGAACCGCACCAGGCAGCACAGGCCGCAACCGTCGCACAGGCTCTCCCATTCGCGGACGGTCATCTGCAGGAGGGATTTCGTCTCCCAGAAAGGTTTGCTTGCCATGTCCCGGGCGTCCTAAACCGAAAACGCCGCAACACCAACCAGGGGCGCCGCCGACGTGACCGAACCGAGCCCGCCGCCCGAGCCGCCGTTCCGCGCCGACCTGATGGCCGACGAGGCCCGCCGCCACGGCTGGATCGTCCCGGCCCTGGGGGCGGTGGCCGCGGTGATCCTGATCGGGCTGATCGCCCTGGGCCTGGGCGGCGCCTATGTCTGGCGGACCTATCTGCAGGACACCCCGCCGCTGCCCAGCCGCGCGGCGCTGTTCGCCGTCAACCGCGCCCCGGGCATCCGCTTCGAGGACCGCGACGGCCAGGTGATCGCCAGCCGCGGCCCGCGCTACGGCCAGCGCGTCACCCTCGACGAGCTGCCGCCGTTCGTGCCCCAGGCCTTCCTGGCCGCCGAGGACCGCCGCTTCTACAAGCACGGGCCGATCGACCTCTATGGCGTGGCCCGCGCCGCTTGGATCAATCAGCGGGCCGGCCGCGTGGTGCAGGGGGCCTCGACCCTGACCCAGCAGCTGGCCAAGGGCCTGTTCCTGACCCCCGACCGCACGGTGCGGCGCAAGCTGCAGGAGATGCTGCTGGCTTCGCGGCTGGAGCGGGTGCTGAGCAAGGACGAGGTGCTGGAGCTGTACCTCAACCGGGTGTTCTTCGGGGCCAACACCTTCGGGGTCGACGGGGCGTCGCGGACCTATTTCGGCAAGCCGGCCAGCCAGCTGACCCTGCCCGAGGCGGCGCTGCTGGCCGCCCTGCCCAAGGCCCCGTCGCGCCTAGCCCTGACCCGCGACATGGCCGGGGCCCTGGCCCGCTCGCGGCTGATCCTGGCCAATATGGAGGCCGAGGGCTGGATCACGGCCGACGAGCGCCGGCGGGCCGTGGCCGAGCCGCCGCGGCTGTCGCCGACCGCCGTCCAGGGCGAGGGCGACTATGGCTGGGTGCTGGACTACGCCACCAGCGAGGCGGTGCGCATCGCCGGGGCCAGCGCCCCCGACCTGGTGGTGCGCCTGACCATCGATCCGCGGCTGCAGCGCGAGGGGGCCGCGGTGGTGCGCGAGACCATCGCCGCCAATGGCGAAGCGGCCGGGGCCAGCCAGGCGGCCCTGCTGTCTCTGACCACCGACGGGGCGATCCGGGCCATGGTCGGGGGCACCGACTATATCGCCAGCCCGTTCAACCGCGCCGTCCAGGCCCGCCGCCAGCCGGGCTCGACCTTCAAGCCGTTCGTCTACGCCGCCGCCCTGCAGACCGGGGTGCTGCCCGGCGACATCCGTGTCGACGAGCCGGTGACCATCGGCGACTGGAGCCCCAAGAACTACGGCGGCGCCTATCGCGGGCCGATGACCGTGCAGGACGCCCTGATCTTCTCGATCAACACCATCGCCGTGAAGCTGGCCCAGGAGGCCGGGCCGGCGGCGATCGGCGACCTGGCCCGGCGCTTTGGCTTCACCACCGTGCCGCCGGTCCCCGACCTGTCGGTGGCGCTGGGGGCCTATGAGGTCAATCTGCTGCAGCTGACCTCGGGCTTCCAGGTGTTCCAGCGCGGCGGGCTCTACACCCCGCCTTATCTGATCGAGGCGATCTCGACCCAGGGCGGGACGCCGCTCTACGCCCGCGAGGCCCCGCCGCCGACCACCGCCTACGACATCGCCCACGCCAGCCTGATGGTGAAGATGATGAAGCAGGTGGTCGAGGCCGGCACCGCCAAGAAGGCCGCCTTCGACCACCCGTCGGCCGGCAAGACCGGCACCAGCCAGAACTGGCGCGACGCCTGGTTCGTCGGCTTCACGCCCGACTATGTCACCGGCGTCTGGGTGGGCAATGACGACGACCGGCCGATGAACAAGGTGGTCGGCGGCGACATCCCGGCCGGCATCTGGCGGCGGTTCATGGTCGCCGCCCACCAGGGCCTGGCGGTGCGCGACTTCCCCTGGCTGCTGCCCGACCCGGCGGGGAACGAGCCCGATCCGCGCAACGGTTTCTACGAGACCCTGGCCGCCGAATTCGCCCGCGCCGCCAGCGATCCCGAGCCCGAGCCGGCCCCGGACCTGCCCGCCGCCCCCCAGCCCTATGCGCCGCCCGTGCCGCCGCAGGCCCCCGAAGCGCCGCGGGCGCCGGGATACTGAGTTCGAGCCCCTTCCCGCGCGGGGCGGGGTTCAAGATCTTGGCCTCCACAGTGCTGTTCAGGTGTTCTCCGACGGCTATTTTCGCCGCCGCGAACCGCAGGTTTTGGCATAGTATTTACACAGTAAAATAGAGTCTACACCGGTCAATATTAACGTTCATCGACTATCGATTTTCGATATATGGCGGGAAACCGTCGTTATGAAAACACTGGAGCCTTATTGCTTCGATGACTCCACAATGAAGCTGGAATTATTACATTTTTGAGATTTTATAACCAAATTTGTGCCACATTCTAGCTTTGCCGTTGCTTAAATGCGACAGATATTGGCTGAACTCACAACAACAATGTCATGATTGTTGACCGCCCGGACGGCGGGTTCATACCGGCGTCAACCGGCGGCCAAGGTCGTTGGGAAACCTGAGTGATGAAAGCAGGGCGACGGACCGGCGGTCGAACGACGCGCCAGCCCCGCGCTCGGAGGCACCAACATGAAACCTCACATGACCCGCGGGCGCCTGCTCGCCACGACGATGATCGCCGGCGTCGCGACCCTGGCCGCCGGCTGGGCCAACGCCCAGACCGCGGCCCCCCCGGCCGCCCCGGCCGACGACAATCAGGTCGAGGCGGTGGTGGTCACCGGCTCGATGCTGCGCCGCACCGACACCGAGACCCCCTCGCCGGTCACCGTCCAGACCAGCGCCCAGTTGGAACAGCGCGGCATCACCTCGGTCGCCGACGCCATCCGCACCCTGGCCGCCGACAACAGCGGCAGCATCCCGACCGCCTTCGCGGCCGGCTTCGCGGCCGGCGCGTCGGGCGTCGCCCTGCGCGGCCTGACCGTCAACTCGACCCTGGTGCTGATCGACGGCGAGCGCACCACCAACTATCCCCTGGCCGATGACGGCCAGAAGGGCTTCGTCGACCTCAACACCATCCCGTTCAACGCTGTCGACCGGGTCGAGACCCTGAAGGACGGAGCCTCGTCGCTGTACGGCGCCGACGCCATCGGCGGCGTGGTCAATGTGATCATGAAGTCGAACTTCCAGGGCATGGACGCCGACGCCTCGTACGGCGGAACCCAGCACGGCGGCGGAACCCAGTACCGCTTCAACGCCGAGGCCGGCTATGGCGACCTCGACGCCGACAAGTACAATCTCTACGCCGACTTCGAGTACCAGAAGGACGACCGGATCCGCATCGACCAACGCGGCTTCCCGTACAACACCAACGACCTGACCTCGATCGGCGGGCTGAACAACAACCCGCAACCGGGCCTGCGGGCCGGCGACACCATCGGCCGCGCCGTGGTCGGCGGAGCCATCGACCCGGTCACCCACAAGGCCGTCGCCCTGGCCGGCGCGGTCAGCAATCCGCTGCGCACCTGCACCAGCGCCGCCCCGCTGACCACCGACGCCGACGGCAACGCCTACTGCGCCGGCAACATCGCCAGCATCGGCGACGTCCAGCCCGACCAGCAGCGTGTCGGCGGCTACGCCCGCTTCACCATCAAGCCGACCGACCACTTCCAGGCCTATCTGAGCGGCAGCTTCTTCCAGAACAAGGTGGGGGTCACCAACACCCCGGCCCAGATCGTGGTCGGCTCGCCGCACAACACCGTCGGCATCGCCCTGCCGCAGTTCCTGCCCAGCGGCGCGCTGAACCCGATGAACCCCTATTCGGGGGCCAATCCGGCCTATGTCGGGCCGCGCGGCTCGGCGCTGATCAATTACGCCTTCGGCGACATCCCCAGCGCCAACACCTACACCAACGACGTCTACCGCTTCGCCGGCGGCGTGAAGGGCGACGCCTTCGGCTGGGACTACAACAGCACCCTGGTGCTGGCCCACGCGTCGCTGCAGACCCGCCAGGAAGGCTTCATCAGCTACAACGCCCTGATCGACGCCATCACCAACGGCACCTACAACTTCATCAATCCGTCGGCCAACACCCAGGCGGTGCGCGACAAGCTGGCCCCGACCCAGCTGAAGACCTCGACCACCGACATGGACTCGATCGACTTCAACGCCACCCGCCAGTTCGGCGAGCTGGCCGGCGGCCCGATCGGCGTCGCCTTCGGCGGCCAGTTCCGTTACGAGGCGACCGACGACCCGAACATCAATCCGTTCGGCGACACCCAGGGCCTGGGCGCCGCCCAGACCCGCGGCAACCGCACCGTGGCCTCGCTGTACGGCGAAGTCGGCCTGCCGGTGATCGAGAACCTCGAGTTCAACCTGTCGGGCCGCTACGACCACTATTCCGACGTCGGCGGCAACTTCTCGCCGAAGGTGGCGGCCAAGTGGACGCCGATCAAGCAGCTGGCCCTGCGGGCCACCTATTCCAAGGGCTTCCGCGCGCCCAGCTTCTCGGAAGGCGGCGACAGCGCCTCGATCGGCTTCACCAACTCCCAGGCCCTGCCGGCCAGCTTCATCGCCGCCCACCCGGGCAGCTTCCCGAACGGCGGCAACGCCTACACCCAGACCTACGCCTTCCAGCTGAACACCACGGCCAATCCGGACATCAAGCCGGAGAAGTCGGAAAGCTTCACGGTCGGCGCGGTCTACGCCCCCAACCGCCACATCAGCGGCTCGATCGACTACTACCATATCGAAAAGACCCAGGTGATCGCCGCCCTGACCTCGGGCCCGGCCCTGGCGGCCTATTACGCCGGCCAGGCGATCCCGGCCGGCTACACCATCGTCGCCGACGCGCCCGATCCGCTGTTCCCCAACGCCCTGCCGCGGGTGCTGTCGGTCGGCTCGCCCTATGTCAACGCCGACTCGCTGAAGACCAGTGGGATCGACGTCAATCTGAAGGCCGACTACGACCTGCCCCACGGCGTCCGCTGGACCAGCGAGCTCGATGTCACCCGGATCCTGACCTACGATTTCACCATCGGCGGGGTGACCAACAGCTATGTCGGCAAGCAGAGCCCCTACGCCCTGTCGTCCGGCGCCGGCACGCCCGAATACCGCGGCGTGTGGGCCAACAGCTTCGCCTATGGCCCGGCCCGTCTGACGGCCACGGTCAACTATGTCAGCGGTCAAAAATCGATCGACGCCGATTCCGGTCCGGAGTGCCTGTATGACGGCTCGACGGACCTGGACACCCGGTTCTGCACCAGCAAGCGCTTCGTCGACCTCGACCTGACCGGCTCGTACGACATCAACGAGAAGGTCCAGCTGCAGGCGGCGATCCTCAACGCCACCGACGAGGGCCCGCAGTTCAACCCGGCCAACTACGCCGCCGTGAACTACAACCCGACCTTCTCGCAAGCCGGCATCATCGGCCGGTTCTTCCGGGTCGGCGTGAAGATGAAGTACTAGGGTCTGTTTGATCCGCTGAACTGAAGGGGCCGCCCGCGAGGGCGGCCCCTTTTTCTTGATGGATGATGGATAGAGCGGGGACAGGCACTCACCCGACGCGCCGCGAGAACTTGGCGCCGTGTGAGGGGTGAGCGCCTGTCCCCGTCCATCTATCCCCGACCTCGTTGACGTCGGAACAAAAAGAGAACATTCTGCGCGCCTTCGGAGAGACGCTGATGCCCAGAACGGCGCGCGTAATGATCCCGGGCGTGCCGCATCACGTGACCCAGCGCGGCAATCGTCGGCAGGCGACATTCTTTCGAGCGGCCGATTATCGCCGATACCTCCAGATCGCCGCCGAGGCCTTCAGCGCGGCCAAGGTCGAAATCCGGGCCTATTGCCTGATGCCCAACCACGTCCATCTGATCGCCACGCCCTTCACCGAGCTTGGTCTCGCTCGGGCCATGGCCACCGCTCATACGGCCTACACGCGCCATATCAATCAGCGTGAAGGTTGGAGCGGCGGCCTTTGGCAGGGTCGCTTCGGATCGGCGCCCATGGACGAGGAGCATCTGAGGGTGTGCGTTCGGTATGTCGGACTCAACCCCGTCCGCGCCGGCATTGTGGCGCGGGCCGTGGACTGGCCGTGGTCGAGCGTGCGGGCGCATTTGACCGGCCAGCCCGGTCCGCTGCTGACGCCGGAGCCGATGGCTGAGCGCCTGGGCGCCTGGGCGCCTGGGCGCGGAGATGGCGGAGTTCTTTGACGTCGAGAGCTCTGGATAGATGGAAGGGGACAGGCACCCACCGCACAAGGTTGCGGCAGTATGGCGAGGCGTTGTGCGGTGGGTGCCTGTCCCCGTTCTATCTATCCCCACCGGGGTGAGTGTATGTCCCGGCCAACCCTGCTATAGGCCGCCTCTCCCCGCCCTCCCGCGATAGCAGTTCCCCACACCATGGCTTCCTCTCCCCGCGCCGCCTCGGGCCGCGCCCCCGTTCTGGCCCTCAAGGACGTCCGTCTGGCCGACGGCGCCAAGATGCTGTTCGACGGGGTCGATCTGGCCCTGGAGCCGCGGGTCCGCGCCTGCCTGGTCGGCCGCAACGGGGCCGGCAAGAGCACGCTCTTGAAGATCCTCGCCGCCCAGGGGGCCGAGGCCGACAGCGGCGAGCGCTCGGCCCAGCCGGGGGCCAAGATCGTGTTCGTCAGCCAGGAGCCGCAGATCACCGGCGCCACCCTGCTGGACTACTGCACCGCCGGCGGGGCCGAGGACTACCAGGCCCAGGCCACCCTGGCCGATTTCGGCCTCGACCCCGAGCAGGGCACGCAAGGCCTGTCGGGCGGCGAGAGCCGCCGCGCCGCCCTGGCCCGGGCCTTCGCCGAGCAGCCCGACGTGCTGCTGCTGGACGAGCCGACCAACCACCTGGATATCTTCGCCATCCAGACGCTGGAAGAAGAGCTGGCGGCCAGCAAGTGCGCGGCCCTGATCATCAGCCACGATCGGGCCTTCCTCAACCGCGTCACCCAGCGCTGCTTCTGGCTGGAGCACCGCAAGGTGCGCCGGCTGGACAAGGGCTTCGAGCATTTCGACGACTGGGCCGAGAGCATCATGGACGCCGACGCCGACGAGGCCCGGCGGCTGAACAAGGCGCTGGAGCGCGAGAACGCCTGGCTGGCGCGCGGCGTCCAGGGCCGGCGGGCCCGCAACGAGGGCCGCCGCCGCGGGCTGATGGACCTGCGGGCCCAGAAGGCCGAGCGCCAGAGCGACGTGCGCGGCGCCATCCACATGGGCGTGGAGTCGGCCGGGACCTCGGGCAAGCGGGTGGTCGAGGCCAAGGGCCTGACCAAGCGGTTCGGCGAGCGGCTGATCGTCGAGGACTTCTCGACCCGCATCATCCGCGGCGACCGCGTCGCCCTGGTCGGGCCGAACGGGGCCGGCAAGACCACCCTGGTCAAGCTCTTGCTCGGCGAACTGGCGGCCGATTCCGGCACGGTGCAGCTGGGGACCAATCTGGAGATCGCCTATGTCGACCAGGCGCGGATGGCGCTGTCGGCCGACATGACGCTGTGGGACTTCCTCACCCCCGGCGGCGGCGACTCGATCCTGGTCGGCGACCGGCCCAAGCACGTGGCCGCCTACGCCAAGGACTTCCTGTTCCGCGAGAATCAGCTGCGCCAGCCGGTCACCAGCCTGTCGGGCGGCGAGCGCAACCGCCTGCTGCTGGCGAGAGCCCTGGCCGCGCCGACCAATCTGATGGTGCTGG
>JAQGIN010000102.1 GCA_028291125.1 Caulobacter sp. | reverse complement strand
CTAGAACCCGCTGGCGATCGCCGTCTCGGGCCGCGACTTTTCCTTGCGCGCGAACAGGTTGTTGAGCGCGTTGACATAGGCCTTGGCCGAGGCGGTCAAGGTGTCGGTGTCGGCGGCCTGGCCGGTGGCGATACGGCCGTCCTCCTCGAGCCGGACCGAGACCTGGGCCTGGGCGTCGGTGCCCTCGGTCACCGCGTGCACCTGGAACAGCCGCAGGGCGGCCTTGTGCGGCACGATCTGGTGGATGGCGTTGAACACCGCGTCGACGGGACCGTCGCCGGTGGCCTCGGCCGTGCGGCTCTCGCCATCGACGTCCAGGGTCAGCTCGGCCGACTGGCCGTCGGTGCCGGCCACCACCCGCAGGCGCGAGACGCGGATCTTTTCCGAGCCGCGGGCCAGGGCGTCGTCGACCAGGGCGATGATGTCGTCGTCATAGACGTGCTTCTTGCGGTCGGCGAGATCCTTGAAGCGGCCGAAGGCCTCCTTCAGGGCGTTCTGGCCCAGTTCGTAGCCCAGGTCCTTCAGCTTGGCGCGGAAGGCGTGGCTGCCCGAGTGCTTGCCCATCACCAGGCTGGACGGGGCCTGACCCACCGATTCCGGGGTCATGATCTCGTAGGTCTCGCGGTTCTTCAGCATTCCGTCCTGGTGGATGCCGCTCTCGTGGGCGAAGGCGTTCTTGCCGACGATCGCCTTGTTGTACTGCACCGGGAAGCCGGTGATGGCCGAGACGTAGCGACTGGCGCGGGTGATGTGGGTAGTGTTGATGCCGGTCTGGAACGGCAGGCGGTCGGCCCGCACCTTCAGGGCCATGACGATCTCTTCCAGGGCGGCGTTGCCGGCCCGCTCGCCCAGGCCGTTGATGGCGCACTCGATCTGGCGGGCCCCGCCCTGCACGCCGGCCAGGCTATTGGCCACGGCCAGGCCCAGGTCGTTGTGGCAGTGGGTCGAGAAGATCACCTTGTCGGCGCCCTCGACGTTCTGGGTCATCCAGCTGAACAGGTCGGCGTATTCCGACGGATAGGTGTAGCCGACGGTGTCGGGCAGGTTGATCGTCGTCGCCCCGGCCTTGATCGCCGTCTCGACGGCGCGGCGCAGGAACTGCCGCTCGCTGCGGGTGGCGTCCTCGGCCGACCATTCGACGTCGCCGCACAGGTTGCGGGCGTGGGTCACCGAGCGGGTGATGACGTCCAGCACCGCTTCCGGCTCCATCTGCAGCTTGTGCTTCATGTGCAGGTCGCTGGTGGCGATGACCACGTGGATGCGGCCGCGGGCGGCCGGCTTGATGGCTTCGGCGCAACGGTCGATGTCGACCATGTGGGCGCGGCACAGGCCGGCGATGGTGCTGGTCTTGACGATCTTGGAGATCTCATGGACCGCGGCGAAGTCGCCATTGGAGGCGATCGGGAAGCCGGCCTCGATGATGTCGACCCCCATCTCCTCGAGGATCTTGGCCAGTTCCAGCTTCTCGTCATGGGCCATCGAGGCGCCGGGCGACTGCTCGCCGTCGCGCATGGTGGTGTCGAAGATGACGACGTTGTCGCGCTTCTCAAAAGCGGGCGGTACGGAGGCGGTCATGGGAGAAGTTCTTTCGCGGGGTCCGAGGGCTGAGGGCGGAGTCTAAATCCCCCTGAGCGACCGGCCGCGAACGCGCGCGGCTAGACGGACGCCCAGGGGCGGCTAAGCCCCAGCGCAAGAAGCAGCAGGTTGTCGCGATCGCGGCACATGACAGATGTTTAGCGAAAGGCGTCGAATCCGGCAAGCGTCTTGCCGAAGGCGCGGCGATAGGCCTCCCCCCGCGCAAGAAATCACCGGTTTAGTCGGCCGTGTCGACCTCTTCCTCGCGGCGTTTCAACCACTTGCGGGCCACCCAGCCGGCGGCGATCCAGATCGCCGCCGCGGCGACCAGCATGACCACGTGGCGGCTGCCCCCGCCCCGCATCGCCTGGACGATCGAATTTCCGGCGAAGGCGGTCAGGGCGATCTTGGGGATGATGCCGATGGCGGTGCCGGCCGCGAAGTCGCGCAACCGCATCGGCGTGACGCCGGCGGCCATGTTGACGACGATGAACGGGGCCGACGGCACCAGACGGACGATGACGCTGGCGGTGAAGCCGTTCTTGCCGATCAGCTTCATGAACTTGCGCACGCCCTCGCCCGCGAAGTCGCGCAACAGCCGGGCCCCGAAGGCGCGGCCCAGCCAGAAGCCGACCAGGGACGAGACCAGGGTGCCGATCCAGCTGTAGGCGAAGCCGGTCCAGGGGCCGAAGGCCACCACCGCGGCGGCGATCAGCACGAACTGCGGCACGCCGAGGAAGGCCAGAAAGGCGAAGGCTCCAACCGCCACCGGCAGGGCCCAGGGGCCGCTGGCCGCGCCCAGCCAGTGCTCGACCGTGGTCTCGCCGCTGAAGCCCAGCACCTGAGCCCCGAACAGGAAGACGACGCCGACCCCGCCGAACAGCACGAAGGACACCGCCACCGTGCGCCAGGCCCGAGCGTCCATATTGGTGAAGAATTCGATGAGGCGGCGAAACACCTGGGCCTTATAGCCGCCGTCGCCGCGGCGGGCCAGGAAGTCCTGCGCCCGTGGCCCACCTGGAGGCCGCCGCCCCAGCGGCAGGGGCGACCCGCGGATTCGAGCCAACTGAGGCGAATGGTCGCTCAAGCGACAAGTGAGTCAAACTGTCGCAAAAGTTGGGTTTTCATTTACACATTCTGGCTAACACTCGGAGAGTTCGCAGGTATTTAAGACCGCGTAGATGGTTCGCGCTTTTGGCGCAGAGAGAGCAAGCAGTGAAGACAATTACTGTGCTTTCCAGAAAGGGCGGAGCGGGCAAGACGACCCTTGCCGTGAACCTCGCCATCACCGCCTTTCTCGAGGGCCGCAGCGTCATGCTGGCCGACATCGATCCCCAGCGGTCGGCGTCGGACGCCCTTCGCGCTCGGCAAGCCCCCGGGCCCGCCTTCGCCGAGAGTTGCGCCGGCAAGCTGTTCCACGCCAAGTCCAGCGCCATGCGCGACGGCGTCGAGCTGCTGATCATCGACACCCCGGCCGCCCCCGAGACCGACGTCACCCAGGCGGTCAACATCTCCGACCTGTGCCTGGTGGTGGGTCGTCCGTCCTTCCTCGACCTGGCCCCGATCGTCCGCTCGGCCGACACCGTGCGCCGCCTGGGCCGCGAAGGCCTGGTGGTGCTCAACCAGGCTCACACCAACAAGGCCGAGGTGGCCCCGATCGCCTTCCCGGAAGTCATCGAGGCCCTGCGGTTCTGCGGCCTGCCGCTGTCGCCGTACGGCCTGCGCTCGCGCGGCGCCTTCCAGCAGGCCATCGCCCACGGCCAATCGGTCTGCGAATGGGAGGCCGGCGGTCCCGCCGCCCACGACATGCAGCGCCTGTGGCGGCATATCGAGATGACCCTGTCGCAGGGTCAGCTGGAACTGACCGCGCGAACGGGTTGACCTCTTCCCCGCCCGCCCCTCTTAGGTGGGGTTCGTAGGGGAAACCGTTCATGCAGCTTCTAGGGGTTTCGGGCAGTCTGAGGGCGGCCTCGTTCAACACCACCCTGCTGCGCACGGCGCAGGACCTGCTGCCCGACGGCGTGTCGCTGACCATCTTCCGCCTGCACGACCTGCCGCTGTTCAATCAGGACGTCGAGGACGAGGGCGATCCGCCGCCGGTCGTCGCCTGGAAGACCGCCGTGCGCGAGGCCGACGGCCTGTTGCTGGCCTGCCCCGAATATAACGGCGGCATTACCGGAGTGATGAAGAACGCCGTCGACTGGGCCTCGCGCGGCAAGCCCGCGCCGCTGACCGGCAAGACCGCCTGCCTGTTCGGGGCCAGCCCGGGCATGACCGGCACGGTGCGGGCCCAGGACGCCCTGCGCCAGTCGCTGCGGCGGGCCGGGGCGCGCGCCACGCCGCTGGGCGAGGTGCTGGTCGGCCAGGCCCACACCAAGATCGAGGACAGCCAGCTGGTCGACGAGCCGACCCGCGCCTATCTGGCCCGGCACCTGGCCACCTATGTCGCCGAGCTGCGACGCGTCGCGGTTTAATCGCCGCGGAGCGGCCGCCTCGCGTTGCGCCGCAGCAAGCGCGGGCGTAAAGACCCCCGCAATCCTGAAACCGTCCTTCCAGGGGAGTCCCTAGACATGTCGTTAGAGTCCGCCGCCCTGCGGCGCATCGCACCGTCGGCCACCATCGCCATCAGCGCCAAGGCGCGCGCCCTCAAGGCGGCCGGCCGTGACGTCATTGCGCTGTCCGCCGGCGAGCCCGACTTCGACACCCCGCAGAACATCAAGGACGCGGCCATCCGGGCGATCCAGGACGGCAAGACCAAATATACCGATCCCGACGGCATGCCGCAGCTGAAGGAGGCGATCTGCGCCAAGTTCAAGCGCGAGAACGGCCTCGACTACAAGGTCAGCCAGGTGCACGTCGCCCCAGGCGGCAAGCCGGTGATCTACAACGCCCTGGTCGCCACCCTGAACCCGGGCGACGAAGTGATCATCCCCGCCCCCTACTGGGTGTCCTATCCGGACATGGTGCTGCTGGCCGGCGGCACGCCGGTGTCGGTGGAGACCACCGCCGAGGCCGGCTTCAAGCTGACCCCGCAGGCGCTGGAGGCGGCGATCACCCCACGCAGCAAGTGGTTGATCATCAACAGCCCGTCCAACCCGTCGGGCGGCGCCTATGGCCGCGCCGAGCTCAAGGCCCTGTCCGAGGTGCTGCTGCGCCATCCGCAGGTCTGGGTGCTGACCGACGACATGTACGAGCACCTGGTGTTCGACGACTTCGAATTCACCACCATCGCCCAGGTCGAGCCCAAGCTCTACGACCGCACCCTGACCATGAACGGGGTGTCGAAGGGCTACGCCATGACCGGCTGGCGGATCGGCTACGCCGCCGGTCCCGAACCGCTGATCAAGGCCATGGCCAAGATGATCAGCCAGACCACCTCCAACCCCTGCTCGATCTCGCAGTGGGCGGCGCTGGAGGCGCTGAACGGCGTCCAGGACTTCATCAAGCCCAACGCCAAGCTGTTCCAGGAGCGCCGCGACCTGGTGGTGTCGATGCTGAACCAGGCGACCGGCCTGCACTGCCCGACCCCGGAAGGCGCCTTCTACGTCTATCCGTCCTGCGCCGGCCTGATCGGCAAGACCGCCCCCAGCGGCAAGGTCATCGCCAGCGACGAGGACTTCGCCGTCGAACTGCTGGAGACCGAGGGCGTGGCGGTGGTGCACGGCGCGGCCTTCGGCCTGTCGCCGTTCTTCCGCATCAGCTACGC
>JAQGIN010000080.1 GCA_028291125.1 Caulobacter sp. | reverse complement strand
ATCACATCGGCAACGGCTGGTTCGGCGGCTTCCTGCCGACCACCGCCTTCGCCATGGTCGCGGCGACGGGCAATATCTATTACGGCCTGTGGTACCCGATCGTGGTCGCCGGGCTGACGGCGGTGGTCGGCTTCCTGTTCATCAAGGAAACCAAGGACGTCGATATCGAGGCGTGAGGGCGCGCCTCCATATCCCCCAACGCCCGTCATCCTAGGCCTTGTGCCTAGGACCCCTGGTTCAGCTCGCACGTGAGGAGCCGCGACGGCGGCGCGCGCCGCCGTCCCCCACCGCACCTGGGGCGGAGAGAGGGGTTCCAGGCACAAGGCCTGGAATGACGGACATTGGGGGGTGTGGGAAGAAGGCCAACGGCCAGACAGCACCTTAATCCCTTGAAGCCGGAGCTCCAATTCCACCAAGGGTTTAAGGCGCGCCAGCCTCCGGAGCGGAGGCGGGGCGGGGACCGGACGGGGACCTGCACTCACGCTCCGACCTGGGTGATTGTGGCTGAAAGCTACGAGTGAGTGTGTGTCCTCGTTCCATCCATCCCGATGGCGCGGCGTCCGCTCATATCCCCGCCAACACCCACCGCATCCCCTCCGCCGCCAGCCCGTGATCCTCCGCCGAAGGCAGCCCCGACACCGTCACCGCCCCGATGCACCCCAGCCCCATCAGGCTCAGCGGAAAGCCGCCGCCGTGGTCGCTGTGGTCGGCGATCGTCAGGCCGTAGCGGCCCTCCAGCGTCTCGCCCGCCGCCGCCAGCTTCAGGCCCAGGCCCAGCGTGCTCTGGCCCAGCCGCAGGACGGTGTTGCGCTTGCGGCGCACCCAGTCGGCGTTGGCGATGTCGGCGCCGGGCAGGGCGGCGTGGAACAGCGGCCGGTCCTTGAGGCTGATGTCGATGGCCACCGGGGCGGCGCGGGCCAGGGCGGCGTCGCGCAAGAAGGTCCCCAGCCGCCAGGCCAGGTCGAGGTCGAAGCGCGGCAGGACGAGCGCCCGCTCCTCGGCGGCGATGGCGGCGATCCGGGCCCGGACGTCGTCGGCGGCGGCGGTCACAGCAGGAGCTCGCGGCCCTGCGCGGCGCTCTGGGCGGCCAGGTCGAGCAGGGTCATCACCGCCAGGGCCTGGTCGGCCGGGGCGGGGTTGTCGCCGGCGCCGTTCAGCGCGTCGCGGACGCCGGCGTAATAGGCCAGGTAGTTGCCGGCCACGCCGGGGACGAGGCGGCTGGCGTTGGCCTCGCCGTCGCGCCAGGTCAGGGTCCCCGGCCGCGGGTCCTGGCCCCAGCCGGGGGAGCCGGGCACGCCGCCGATCTTCATCGCCGCCTCCTGCGGGTCGAGGCCCTGCTTGAGGAAACTGGCCTTGGTCCCGTGCACGGCCATCCGCAGGTCGCTGGCGATGGTCATCTGGCTGGCGTGCAGGATCACCCTCAGGCGCTCGTAGCGCAACAGCAGGTGGAAATAGTCGCCGGCCCGGCCGCCGTCCTTCTGGATGGCGATGTCGGCATATACCGCCTTCGGTTGGCCGAACAGCACCAGGGCCTGGTCGATCAGGTGCGGGCCCAGATCGAGCAGCACCCCGGCCCCGGGGGCCTCGCGCCAGCGGTCGGCGGCGACCGGGCGGTAGCGGTCGAAATGGCTCTCGTACTGGACGATGTCGCCCATCGTGCCGTCGGCGATCAGCGCCTTGAGGGTCAGGAAGTCCGAGTCCCAGCGGCGGTTGTGGAAGATGCTCAGAAAGCGGCCGGCGGCCTTGGCGTGGTCGGCCACCGCCTGGGCGTCGGCCAGGGTGACGGCGAACGGCTTGTCGATCACCACCGCCTTGCCGGCGTCGAGCGCCGCGTGGGCTTGGCTGGCGTGGAGGAGGTCGGGGGTGGCGATGACCACCAGGTCGACGGCCGGATCGGCCAGGGCCGCCTCCAGGGTGGGGGCGACCGTCACGCCGGGATGGTCGGCCAGCACCTTGGCCGGGTCGCGCGAGACCACGGTGTGCAGGGTCAGGCCGGGGGTGGCGGCGATCAGCGGGCTATGGAAGGTGTGGCCGGCGAAGCCGTAGCCGACGACGGCGACATTGAGAGCTTGGGGCATGGGGACACTCCGAGGCGGACGGACTATGGATTTGGCCTTGGGAGGAGGCCAGTAAAAAGCCCCCGGCCTCGCGGCCAGGGGCTTGGTCGGGAAGCCGAAGCGGCGACGGCGCCCTAGATCTTCACCGGCTCCATCTTCGGAGTCAGCAGGTGGATGACCGCCAGGGCGACCAGATAGGTGCAGCCGGCGACGATGAAGATCGGCGTATAGGTGCCCAGCTTCTCGAGGATGTCGCCGATATAGGCCGAGAAGGCCATGCCGCCGAAGGCCCCGAGCATGCCGCCGATGCCGACGACGGAGCCCACCGCGCCGCGCGGGAAGACGTCCGACGGCAGGGTGTAGAGATTGGCCGAGAAGCCCTGGTGGGCGGCGGTGGCGACGCCGATGATCAGCACGGCGACCCACAGGCTGTCGGCCTTGGCGGCGAACATCACCGGCATGGCCAGCAGGGCGCAGATCAGCATGGTGGTCTTGCGCGAGCGGTTGATCGTCCAGCCCATCTTCATGAACCGCGACGACAGCCAGCCGCCGGCGACGCTGCCGACGTCGCTGAGCAGATAGATGGCCACCAGCGGCGGGCCGAAGCTCTTGAGGTCCAGGCCGTGGCGCTTGCCCAGGAAGTCGGGCAGCCAGAACAGGAACATCCACCAGATCGGGTCGATCAGGAACTTGCCCAGGGCGAAGGCCCAGGTCTCGCGCTTGGTCAGCAGGGTGAGCCAGCCGATCTTCTCGACCGGGTCGGCCGGATCCTGCTCGATATGGGCCAGTTCGGCGGCGCCAACGCGCTTCTGCTCGCGCGGGCGGCGATAGACGATCAGCCACAGCGGCAGCCAGACCAGGCCGGCGACCCCGGTGACGATGAAGGCCATCTGCCAGCCGAAGGCCAGGACGATGCCCGGCACCACCAGCGGGGTGACGATGGCGCCGATATTGGTGCCGGCGTTGAAGATGCCGGTGGCCAGGGCGCGTTCCTTCTTGGGGAACCACTCGGCCACCGCCTTGATGCCGCCGGGGAAGCCGCCGGCCTCGCCGACGCCGAGCGCCATGCGGGCGAAGATGAAGCCGCCCAGGCTACGGGCGGCGGCGTGGGAGATGTGGGCCACCTGCCAGATCAGGAAGGCGACGCCAAAGCCCCAGCGGGCCCCGATCTTGTCCATGATCTTGCCCCAGGCGACATAGGCCAGGGCGTAGGCCAGCTGGAAATAGATCACCAGATTGGCGTAGTCGGTCTCGTTCCAGCCGAATTCCTTGCTCAGGTCGGCCTTCAGCAGACCGATGGTCTGGCGGTCGACATAGTTGATGATCATCGCCGCGAACAGCAGGCCGACGATCACCCACCGGTATCGCCCGATGCGTTCCGAGGGCGCGGTGAATTTCGGGATGTCCATGGACACGTCTTCCTTACCCTTGCCGATTTCGTTGCTTTTATTTGGCGGCGACGGCGACACAGGCGATGTCGCCGAACGGACCGAAGTCTACGCGGGCTTTGTCGCCGGCGACAACGTCATGAATTCCGGTGCTGGCCCCGGTGGTCACCAGCATGCCCGCCTTCAGCGGCCGGCCGCGCGACGCCACGTGGCCGAGCAGGAAGGCCAGGGCCGCCAGCGGCGAGCCGGGGATCGAGAACGCCCCGCCCTGGCCGACCGACACCTCGTTGATGAAGGTCTCGGCGGGCAGGGTCGACCAGCCGCGCGTCCGCCAGTCGGTGATCGCAGGGCCGAGGATCTGGCCGTCATTATTGCCGAAATCGGAGGCGACGATGGGCGGGCCCAGGGCGTTGATGGTCTTCAGCGGGCTGCCGGCGATCTCGATGCCGATGAGCAGCTCGCCGACATAGTCGGCGGCTTCCTCGACGGTCCAGTCGGTCTTGCCCGCGGGGGCGTCCTGGCCGAGGCGGACGATGAACTCGGCCTCGACGGCGGTGAAGCCGCCATCGATGGCGCGGAAGGGGGTGGGGGCGGCGGTCGCCTCCCAGACGTTCTTCTTGAAGATGCAGCCGGCCAGGCGTTCGGCGCCCAGGCGCTCGCGGTGCTGCGGCGGCACCAGCCCGACCTTCCAGCCGACCAGCTCGTCGGGCCATAGGCCGATGGCGATGTCCTGCACGGCGTAGCCTTCGGCCATGGTCTGGGGCAGCACGCCGCCGGGATAGCCCGGGACCGACACGCCCAGACGGCGGGCCTCGACGAATTGCGTCGCGATGGAGGCCGGTGCGAAAATCCCGCTCTGCGCGGTTGAAACGGTCACGCCGCTGTTCCTCCCTGGTAAGGTCACTGGCCCGTTGACCGGGCGTCGGTCGTCTCTAGTGGAAACCGGTGTCATTGACAATCAGGCCTGGAATCGAGGTTTCGGGCAAGGGGAACCTTCAGCGCGCCAGGCGACTCTTTCCGAGCAAAGGGAGCTTTTCCGTGGCCGACGTCAAACTCGCCGCCTATCGCGCCAAGCGCGATTTCAAGACCACCGCCGAGCCGAGCGGCGATCGCGCCGTCGCTCCGGCCCCCCGGGCCCGCTTCGTCATCCAGAAACACGCCGCCACCCGGCTGCACTACGACTTTCGGCTGGAGGTCGACGGGGTGCTGAAGTCGTGGGCGGTGACGCGGGGGCCGTCGCTGGACCCGGCCGACAAGCGGCTGGCGGTCGAGGTCGAGGACCATCCGCTCGACTATGGCGACTTCGAGGGGACGATTCCCAAGGGCCAGTACGGCGGCGGCACGGTGCAGCTGTGGGACCGCGGCTACTGGGCTCCCGAGCCCGGCTTCGAGGATCTGGCCAAGGCGCTCAAGAAGGGCGAACTGAAGTTCGTGCTCGAGGGCGAGCGGCTGCACGGCTCCTGGGTGCTGGTGCGCATGGCCCGCGACCGAGATTCCAAGAATGGGGGGGGCGGCAAGCGCAATAACTGGCTGCTGATCAAGCACAAGGACGCGGCCGCGCGGCCGGGCGACGGCGAAGCCCTGCTGAAGGAGGATCGCTCGGTCGCCTCGGGCCGGAGCATGGCCCAGATCGAGGCCGGGGAGGGGGCGGGGCCCGAGCCGTTCATCCTACGCCGCAAGGGCGAGGCCGACGCGGTCTGGACCAGCCGCACCGCCGCGCAGCGCGCCGCGGGCCAGAAGGAGGCGCTGGAGACCGCCAAGGCGCAGCTGTTTTCGCCCGCCCCGGCCAAGGCCGCCGCTTCGAAGAGCAAGGCTGCGACCGTCAAATCCCTGCCCGCCTTCGTCGAGCCGCAGCTGTGCAAGTCGCTGGACCGCCCGCCGGCCGGCCCCGGCTGGGCGCACGAGATCAAGTTCGACGGCTACCGCGTGCAACTGCGAATCGCGGGCGGAAAGGCCACCCTGCGCACCCGCAAGGGCCTCGACTGGAGCGGCAAGTTCCCGGCGATCATCGCCGCCGCGCGCGGTTTGCCGGACGCCATCCTCGACGGCGAGGTGGTGGCCCTGGACGCCGCCGGTCAGCCCGACTTCGCCGGCCTGCAGGCGGCGCTGTCGGAGGAGGCCACCGACGACCTGATCTTCTTCGTCTTCGACCTGCTGTTCGAGGACGACCAGGATCTGCGGCCGCTGCCGCTGCGCCAGCGCAAGGCGCGGCTGAAGGCGATGCTCGACGCCGCCGGCGAGCGGCCGAACCTGCGCTATGTCGACCATTTCGAGACCGCCGGCGACGCGGTGCTGCTGTCGGCCTGCAAGCTGGAGCTGGAGGGCGTCATCTCCAAGCGGCTCGACGCGCCGTACCGCTCAGGGCGCAGCGACACCTGGACCAAGGCCAAGTGCCGGGCCGGCCACGAAGTGGTGATCGGCGGCTACACCACCACCGGGTCGGCGTTCCGGTCCTTGATCGCCGGGGTGATGCGCGACGGCAAGCTGGTCCATGTCGGCCGCATCGGCACCGGTTTTGGCAAGGACAAGGTCGGCCGGCTGCTGCCGCGGCTCAAGGCGCTGGAGACCGACGCCTCGCCGTTCGAGGGTAAGGCGGCGCCGCGCAAGGCGGCCAACATGCACTGGGTGAAGCCGCAACTGGTGGCCGAGATCGAATATGCCGGCTTCACCGGCGACGGCTCGATTCGCCAGGCGTCGTTCAAGGGCCTGCGCGAGGACAAGCCGGCGGAGGAGGTGGTGGCCGAAACGCCGGCCCCGGCCGAGAGCGTCGAACTGGCCACCCCGACCCCGCGCGCCGCGCCGGCCAAGACCCTGACGGCCAAGGGCTCGGCGGTGGTCATGGACGTCCCCCTCTCCAAGCCCGACAAGGCCCTGTGGCCCGACGGCGGCGACGGCGCGCCGGTGACCAAGCTCGACCTGGCCCAATATTTCGAGGCGGTGGCCGACTGGATGCTGCCGCACCTCAAGGGCCGGCCCTGTTCGCTGATCCGCGTCCCCGACGGGATCGACGGCGAGCGGTTCTTCCAGCGCCACGCCATGCGAGGCATGTCGTCCCTGATCGACCTGGTGACGGTGTCGGGCGACCACCAGCCCTATGTGCAGATCGACCGCCGCGAGGCCCTGGCCGCCGCCGCCCAGATCGGCGCCGCCGAGCTGCATCCGTGGAACTGCCAGCCGGGCGATCCCGAGGTCGCCGGCCGGCTGGTGTTCGACCTCGACCCGGCTCCCGAGCTTGGCTTCGAGGCGGTGATCGAGGCGGCGCGCGAGGTCCGCGACCGGCTCGAGGACCTGGGCCTGACCCCGTTCTGCAAGACCACCGGCGGCAAGGGCCTGCACGTGGTCACCCCGCTGTCGGACAAGGTCGCCTGGCCGGCGGCCAAGGCCTTCGCCAAGGAGGTCTGCGCCCGCATGGCCGCCGACGCCCCCGACCGCTACCTGATCAGCATGGCCAAGAAGGACCGCGCCGACCGCATCTTCCTCGACTATCTGCGCAACGACCGGATGAGCACGGCGGTGGCGGTGCTGTCGCCGCGGGCCCGGCCCGGGGCGCCGGTGTCGATGCCGCTGACCTGGACCCAGGTGAAGGCCGGCCTGGACCCCCACCGCTTCACGATCCGCACCGCGCCGGCCCTGCTGGCCAAGACCACCGCCTGGG